>DASROI010000168.1:0-4449 GCA_035646955.1 Pyrinomonadaceae bacterium | reverse complement strand
GGTCATAAGCTGTCACGAAAATGACCATGGGCAGGTCAGTTGGCCCAACTTCTGCAAGAACCTCGAAACCGTCCATGTCGGGCATTTGAATATCCAGGAAAACCAGGTCGGGTTTGAGTGCGCAAATCTTTTCAACTGCTTCCCGACCGTGCCTGGCCTCTCCAAGAATTCTGTACTCTTCGTGACGAGCCAACAACTGTCTGACTCCCCGGCGTGCGAGAGGTTCATCATCAACAATTAGCACTGTGATCTCGTTATCTCCGTGCATCACTGGTTTCTTCGTTTAAAAGGAATCCGCATTCGTACGACTGTTCCGCCACCATCAGCCCGAGATAATTCAAGCGACGCGGCTGATCCGTAAAGCGTAGCCAGGCGTGCGCGCGTATTCGATAGACCAACGCCTTCGGCAGTGATGGGATCGTAACCCGGACCATCATCCTGAACCATTAATAGAAGTCCATCGCCTTCAATCATTGCAACAACAGTCAGCATTCCCTTTTCGATGCGTTTGGCGATTCCGTGCCGGATTGCATTTTCGATCAACGGTTGGAGAATGAACTCAGGAACGAGCGCATCTCGGGCTGATTCGTGGATGGCCCACGTGACTTGAAGTCTGTCAGGGAATCTGACCAATTCAATCTCGAGATATTGCTCAACGAACTTTATTTCCTGGTCGAGCGTGGTCAGCTGTGCTCGATCGCCTTGCAGGACTTGTCTTAACAAAGTGCTCAACAACTCGAGCATTCGCGAGGCTTCGTCGAATCGATGATCGCGGACGAGGACAGTAATTGCGTTCAGAGTGTTGAATAAGAAATGCGGGTGCAACTGCATTCGCAACGCATTCAATTTTGCTTCTGATAGTTGGGCCGAGAGTCGAGCTTGTTGCGTCTCTCGTTCTCGCATTTCTCGATAGTAAGTAAAAGCATAAACACACCCGAGAACCGTGAAGTACATAAACACCGACCACGGCAGACTTGTCAGTAACCAGCTTAGATATCCATGTAGAAGGTTGTCCTGGGCTGGATAGCGATGAAGAATAAGGCCGAGTAAAAGGCCAAGCGTGGCCCAGCCAACACACAGCGTCAGCGCACCTATTATATGGACCAAAACAACTCGAGCAGGCTTGTTATTATTAAGTGGAAAACGGCTGGCCAGTAAATAGGTGATTGGAGTGAGAGCTCCGAGAAAGATCCACTCGGTGCCAGAGAATATTACGTCACCCCAATCGGTTACACCATTGCCCAGCAGGCGCGATTGCAAGTAGGCCTTGAGGCCGTCGAGGATTGCCGGAACCAGGCAAGCAAGAGCAATCAGCAGCCAGTACGGACGAGATTTAGATAGAGGTTCAACGGCCGGGTTAGCCACAGCGAGAGTTTACGATTTCGGATGGGATACCGCAGCTTTGTGCAGCCGGCGGTCGATATCGAGCAGCCAGTGGAGTCAACTCCAGTCGATTAGGGAATCACATCATGCCTCGCACCCCCGAGCATCTTTAACGCGTAAGTTATCAACTCAGCTCAACAAACCTTTCCCATTTTGCTACTGCCTCAAGTGTTGGCCTCGGTTCAGTTGAGGACGCATCGTCTGGACCGATAACGAAACGCAGGAAGTGGGCAATGGCTGAGCATTGTGCCCGATTAAAATTGTACTTTGCGGCAACTGAAGCTGGTCCTGAAGCCCTTAATGACTTTTGCGGTTCGTGCAACAGGTTGAAAACGCATGAGTCCGCAACTCTACCTAACTCACTGTTCCAGTTTCTCAATCCACAAGACATAAATGCAGGTAAGTAATAACGAAAGCCCTTGGCATCAAGGTAGGGCAAAGCGCTATCACACGATCCAAGGGCTTCGTCGGAAACGTCCTGCCACCGCTGATCAACATCCAGTCGCCTGGCCAGTTGTTGTTCGGCAATTGATTTCAAGTCATCCATCGCCTGGGCTTCGTGAAGAGTCGTACCTTCGTCTCGTGAAACGCCATCAAAACTCTCGTTTATTTCATGCAGCAATTGAGCAATGTCCGGCGGCTCGGAACTATCCAACATACACTCGCACCTGCACTCAGCCTTCAGCTATCGGTAGCTGCTGTCGCAAGGCGTTCGAAAGTGCCTCGACGGCGTTCGCTTCACCACTAATTTGAATCAAGAACCTATCAAACCTGATCAAGACTTTGAGATGCCGGGCGTCACTCGTGTTAAACCAGGCCATCTCAAACTGGCGAGAAATTAAATACAAATAATCTGATCCGTCGCGAGACTTCTGTATCGAGCTATATGCATCATGCGTTGAGGTGGCTTCAGCGATGTAAACGTCGGCAATGAACTCGCCGCCGTAATACAGAGTGCCATACTTATATGATTGCTGATGGGAAACGATACTTGGGCAAGTGCACAATGCGGACCGAAACGTATAAGCAATCATCGTTCGATTCACCGACCTCTCGAGGTCACCCATAATTGACTGATAGAACTCAGAAGGATCCTTATCGGCTCTCAAATCCGCAAACACGGACTCGCGCTCGATAACAGTCGTGGGTTTCTGCACCAGGCGACCGCACAGGTCAAACGATGCTATTCCGAGCGCAAAGCAAAATACTCCGACAGCTAGATGCTGGAACGACGTCATATTCGACAAAACCTTATCTGCGTGTGATCTTGCTGCCTGACGTGCTGGCGAGTCCTTCGCGAGCGAGGCGCCTGCCTGGAGTGCTGGCGAGCGCCCGCTCAAATTCAGCGCGTGCCTCGTCTTTTCTATTACGCCGCAGCAGGAATTCTCCTAAAAGCTCGTGCGTCGGCTTATCAATAGTTGGTGGCCCAAATGCAATAGGTAACTTATCCTCGCGCTCCACTGCCTGGCGTAATAGTTTCTCGGCACCGGCAAAGTCGCCCTCAAGTTCAGCCAGCGAACCTTTGGCTTCGAGGACAAAGATTTCTGGACGAATACGATAAGTAGGATCGGAATCACCCCGTTTCGTTTCGCCCTCGACTACTTCTCGACTGACTGTTTCAAGCGTCACCATTGCTTCTCGAGCGGCCGCTTTATCACGTCGCGCGATTTCAGTCATGACCTGAGCAAAGGCGAAATCGAGCCGCGCACCGGCGCCTGCGTCTTTAGGCAGAGTCCATGTAGCACTCTCACCGGTCCAATCGGCGCTATCGAGCAGGTAGCGAAGTCGCATATTGGCGTATGAACCGCTGAGGCTATCGTCTGGATCCATTGAATGGCCGGGATGCTCTTTTGTCGCTTGCGATTCAAGTGACTTGCGACACAATCCGAGGGTACCCCTGGCTTTATCCATCTGCCCGAGTTGTAAATACGCGTACCCGAGCCAACTTGGGTAATGGCCACACCCGAGAGTTTTCCCTTTCGATTCGAGTGCGCGATCAACCGCGGCGATCGCTGCGATGTTAGCGTCAACTGTTTCCTGCCACATCCCGAGGGCGAGAAAAATATGCGAAGTCATATGTTGAGCATGACCCGCATCGGGTGCAATCTTCGCGTAGAGCCGAGCCGCACGCAGACCGAGGGTTGCGTGGGTCGGATCGTCGTAACTATGAATCAAGTAGTGAAGCAGTCCCGGGTGCTCGCGATGATTTATCCATGCTTCTTCGAGCACACCTGCAGCGCGCATGTACGTAGGGATGTCGCGCCCCGCATGTGAGGTGCCCAGAATAGCCAGACCGTAGAAGGCAGTAGCATTCACGTCGTCCGGATAGTGCGCATGTAGTTGGGCCAGCGCGTCCTGATACCTGTAATCGCGATCCTCCTTACTGCCTTCGCCGTATAGGATCTCGATTGAGTCAAGATATTCTTTTTCTCGATCAGTTTTTGCCTTGGCCCGGCGCTCTGTGGCGCTTGGCGCGAGCCTGTTCAGAACGGCACGGGCGGCCTTCAAATCCTGTTGCATCCAGATGGGGTGGTTGAAGGTCATCGCTTCGCCCCAGTAAGCCATGGCAAAACCAGGGTCCTTGGCCTGGGCTCGTTGGAACGCTGCGGCAGCGGCTCCGTACTCGAAGTCATGAAGCAACGCCAGCCCGTCAAGGAAGTCAGCCTGAGCCGCTGGAGATCCCGAGTTGGCAAAGTCCACGTGTCCATAACCACGACCGGGAGACGCTTGTGGGGCGGCCAGGAACAAGGTAAGACTCAGTAAAGCTGCGAACATATCAGCACCTCCGGAGAATTAATCGATTCTGTGGGCGACCAGGCGACTAAATCGTAATCAGTACGGTTTGATACGACAAGGGAAATGTTGTCCCTATCGCCGAGGTCAGTACCGAAGCGCGGTAGTGTCGGGTGAGTCTCGATGAGCATCAAGTTCTGAACATCTCGAAACTCACCCGACGCTACCGCGAATCGGTACTAACCTCGCGTAGAACACAAACTCTTCAGACATGATCTATTTCTTCAAGCACTCGACTTACTCTACCGGTCCTACGAATGAAAAGATCAGCGG
>DASROI010000167.1:0-4828 GCA_035646955.1 Pyrinomonadaceae bacterium | reverse complement strand
CATCACCCTTTCACCTGATCAAGTAGCGTTGTTGATAACGTAGCGTGGGGCGCTCGGCGTGCGCGATACTCACTTCGACTTTGCGCCAGCCGGCATTCTTATCTGGCGGGTAGTAACTTAGACTGTACTGGCTGTTAACCTCGCTACTAATCTCAGTCAACACACGCGACAGATCCTCGGCGTTCGGGAAAAAGGCCAAACCTCCAGTGACAGTCGCCAGTTGTTTTACGGTCTCCTTGCCATTACAGGCCTCGTTGATGTGTAGCCGACAGAACTCGTTAAGAAGCAAACCAACTGAATAGATTGTGGCGCGCCGAGCAACGACTTCCTTTTCGACTTCCGCCAATTTCCGGCGACTGGAGTTATCCTCGCCGTCGGAGATTAAGATCAGTGCTTTGTTCCTTTTAGGTACTCGCTTCAAAGCGTCGAGCCCTAACATAACACCGTCGTACATGGCAGTCTCACCATATGGACGCAGTTGGGTTACACACTTCCCTAACTCAGCAGCGCTGACTGATTCAGCCACAATGTACGCATGGTTATTGAAAGCGATGATCGTATAGTCGTTAGAGGCTCGCGCTTTCTTCACGAAGCTCTTCAGCCCTTGAAGTAAACTCTTCCAACGACGGCCTTGCATCGAAGACGAAGTGTCGAGGACAAAGACTATGCTGGCTGGCCCTTCACTATCAAAAAATTCAGGTGAAACGGGAGTATTCTGGTCCGTAACAAGAAAATCTTCGGATTTTAGTCCGAGCAAAGCGTGACCCTTGTGATCCTTCACAGCTACGCTAACCGTTACGAGGGACACGTCAAACTTAATGACTTCCTCCTGACTATACGCCGAACTGGAGAATGCAATCACTAGAATCACTGCCGCGAGCAGGTAGTTGGCCGAAGCAAACGTTGCGAACGGTAGTACCAGACCGTGGGACCATTGCAATTTTCTCATCGTAACCTCCGCGATCTTGAGTCAAGGTCAACCCCCATTTACTAGGGTTGGGATCGCGAACTCTGGCTAGCTCCCAAGCCCAAACCTTAGCTTGTATTCCCTGGAGTTGATGAACGCCTTCACCATTTCAGCCGTAACGAAGTCGCCATTGAACTGATTCAACTTAGCCAGCCAGAAATTATAGCCGCTGAAATCATGGTCTGGCGCGTCATTCGGGTTCCGAAGTAGGTAGCCAAAGTACTGCATAAGCACAAAGGCCTTATTGAACTCGCGCTCTGCGAACTTAGGATTTTCAGCTACCGACCACAGGACTTCGCCTCGCGTCTTTATCCCTAACGCCAAATCGCTCACGAGTTGATTACTTTCGTCTTGAGTGAGAACCCCACCGGCATTTGTGTTCAACGCACTTACGAACGCTTGGTTCGACATCCCTCGCGGGTAGACATTAGTAAAGCGAGAGCGGTTACTAAACTCGTTTGCAAATACGTTCGTATTGCTCCGCAACTGTTGCTCCCAGCCATCCTTGCCTACCACGACATCCTTTCCTACTTGTTGCGTGTCAGGTAAGAATTCTTGCCGGCTGAGAGGAACAGGAGTATTTGGCCGATCACCATAAGCGGCCTTGTACATCCGGTAGACGAGATAGCCCGAATGCTGGAATTCAATCGAAAGGAAGAAAGCAGCCGAAACATTGATGCTCCTCTCCTCGAGACATTGAGCGTTGCCACCACACTGCTCTAACTCATTGGTCCAAAACTCGAGACCCTGTGCGTCTGGCTCGCGGTTTAGGAAGTCGTGATAGTGTTGTCGGACGAAGAATTCACTGCAGAAAAAAAGATTGGGGCACTCCGGCTCTCCAATCGTTACATCTTCCATTCGGATCATATAGGTTCCGGACCCACTTCCATCGTTTTGCGCTGAATCAACGACCAGGTACAGAGGAACGTTTAAAGGGAAGTAGTTTACTGCCAAATCGCCGAGTGTCGCGGTACTACCAGCAGGACCTCCCCAGCGAGTGTCGATCAACACCAACTCGTTGAAGGCATGATTGCCCGTACCAGCAGGGCATCCTACTGTGACACCTCCCTGTAAGATATAGATTAGTGGTCTGTACGTGCTCGATGTTGTAGAGACTTGAATCTTCGGATTTGGGCCACGACCCGTGAGGGTAAATGAATAAATATGGTCTGGTCCGGAGGCGTTGTAGTTGTAATAGGTGTAGTAAATGTTGTAAGCGTGAGTAATGGTATCATTTGCCCCGGTCGTATCTCCTGAACTGAGATAAGGGGTTGCCGAAGTGTAACTACCCCCTGGTATGGTTTGGCCCGGGCAATCATCGTTTCCGGCTGCGGATGCCAGCATATTGAAGTTCTCATGTTGATGAGGAAGGCGAAACTTGCTCTGTAGTTTCAGCAACGCCGGCGTGCTGTAGCTCTTATTGATCCTCTCACGAAGCCATTGCTGTTCGGCGACGCTTCGCTGCGGTTCTTTGAGTTCGTTAAAGCTAGCCGCTGGTACATGCGAAACCACGAGCGCAGGTAATGCTGCGAACATCGAGCAATAACCTAGCTTTTGCTTCCAGTGATTTAGCGAAGCAGCTAAGAATTCATGATTTGAGAGCTGAACGCCGTTTTGAGGCATATCCATTCGGCTCAACTTTTCAGTGGTCTGGGCTTTCATTTTCTTTACCTCCTCACCTACAAACCCATCCGTCCAAAGTCTGTGGATGGGTAATATCGCGTCAGTCGTCGCACCTGTTCCTTCTGCCGATCGTTTAGACCTGAGCTGCCTCGACCGACTACTCCTTTGTTGAAGCGTATCTTTCGTTTTTCCGATTGGAT
Source organism: Pyrinomonadaceae bacterium (assembly GCA_035646955.1). Taxonomy (GTDB): domain Bacteria; phylum Acidobacteriota; class Blastocatellia; order Pyrinomonadales; family Pyrinomonadaceae; genus PSRF01. The sequence continues at coordinate 2,038 of DASROI010000167.1, read as the reverse complement.
TTCCGCAATTCTTTGTTCGACACCTCGACGGGATGCTCCCAGTCCGTAAAACTCGAGAACTCTTAAAGCACTGGAGACCTGATCAGCCACAAGTTCTTCGTAAGTGAGCCAATGGATCTCGAGTCGATTTTGCTTTTCAACAAGATCCCACGAGGCAACAAATTGGAAGTACCAGGGAATAATGTTTTCAATGAGCAGATCAATCTTTACTTCTTCGTCTAACGTCTGCCAGTCAGCCCGGAAATACGAATTCTGAAACGCGCCTTTGTTATAGAAGTCGAGCAAGCTCATCACTGAATCGAAGACATTGCGAACCAGGACCACAGGGCGGATACCGAATGCTTGCATCAGGTGAACATTTGCGTCCGAAGCCCGGCAGTGGAGCTGCGTAACTGTGTCAAGGTGGGCAAATTCTTGAAGCGTGGGTAGGTAGATCTCGTGTTCACTTTGTCCTGCTGCGTAGACGGTGAAAAGATCGCGGTAACCCGTCAAATTCACCAGGAGATTCTTTAAAAAAGTTGAAGCGCTTTTCGGTACGCACGCGATAAAAAGGTGTCGACCAAGCTGATCGGATGTTATCTCCGTCGTAAAGTCTGAGAGTTTGGCTTGGCGACCGGATGCCGCCAGCGCATTTGTGAGATTGACGTAAGATCCGGGGCTTGGACAGATGGAGATCGCTTTTCGGCAGCACAATAAGCTTGCTTCACTCAAGCGATGATTGAGAAACACGACCCCCAGCCCCTGGAAACTACCAGCGAAGCTATGGAGAAACTTTAAATCCGCAGCCATCTCACCCTGGATCTCCAGACGCAGCGCCGCGTTCAAAAAATCCAGGGCCATGGCCGTGTCGCCCTTCTTCAGTAGTTTGTCGATGAGAAGCGAATAGCTTAAGAGCAGGTTGTAAACCAGGTGATCGTAAAACGGTTGGTCCACCGTTAATTTTTGGAGCGCACTTTGAAACAGCGTGACCGCCATATCGGCTCTTTCATGTTTCAACGCGTCAACGCCGAGGTCGACCTCTTGCTGCAACGTGCGGTAGAGGTCATGGCTGGCAGTCAGATCTAACGCGTGATCAGATTGAGGAATGAATTGAGATGTGGATACTAATCCCATCTTTTTCTCCAGTCATCGTCGGGGCCAGATTGAGTTCTAGTATCGGCGGTGCCTTAGTTGAGCGACGCGTTCAGGCATGAACGAATGGGCTTCATGATGCGAGGACGCCCAACTTCTTTGCCGACTGCTCTTGCAATGGCTGTACCGAGGTGTCCGAGATTCGAATAACCAGTTCTGCACGGGTTCCCACCACTTGCATGAGGTCTTACGTGTAGACTGTCAAATACTGTGCTATCCGTTTGTGTGTGTTGGGCCAGCCGGACCGACAGTTGTAGCACTCTCAGATCTGTGGTGCCGGGTGTCTCAACCATCCTGGTTCATCCTTATCCGCAACGTTTGCTTCCAATCATTAGTGCGACAATCACAGCGATCAGGGTTCAAACGTTCCTACACATTGACCAGAATTGGCTCCTGGTTCCTGTCCTAATACGCGAGAATCTGGTCCGGAACCTCTAACGCTCCACTGATCCGCGCCAAACAAATGTTTGAATTTGTTTTTGCGATAGTTCAATGATTCCCCAATGGGGTGGCCCGGCAGGTTTGGTCTATAGACGGCGCTGCACGCTCACTGGATGGAGCCGAAGCCCAGCGCTTCTCACAGCTTAGGGAGAGAAACATTACGGTTTGATCTTTGAATTGTTTTGCTCTCGGGAATGCGACCGGAAGAGTAGCTCGCGTTGCAGTGCCGCGAGGGGAATTGAACAATAAGGGTTTTGAGGCTTAAAGAGCAGCTTTGAACGGTTCCGTCGAGTTCTCTATCGATAGATTCTATCGGAAGCCGCGTATGTAAGTTGTGATTGGAGGCGGCGATCGGAATCGAACCGATGAATAAAGGTTTTGCAGTTCGATTGAGCTGTCTGTCACTGAGTACCTTGCAGTCTCATGGACGCGTAAACATTGGCCGTTTCAGCTATCTGTGTTAGTC
>DASROI010000166.1:0-3203 GCA_035646955.1 Pyrinomonadaceae bacterium | reverse complement strand
TTCGACGCGGATCACACGTACTGGAGACGGTGAGTTGGAGGCAGAGGGCGACCTGACGATTCACGGAATCACTAAGAAAGTCGTATTCGCTGTCGAAGGACCTACACCGCCAGGCAAAGATCCGTGGGGTAACACCAGGATAGGTTGGTCGGCCACAACAAAGATCAATCGCAAGGATTTCGGTCTGCATTGGAACACCGCGCTCGAGACTGGCGGCATCCTCGTTGGCGATGAAGTGACAATCACCCTGGATGTCGAGGCCGTGAAGGCATAAGGATTCCGGTGCTGATTGATTGTCCCTTTGCGTCCATGGTCCATTGGCATATTTCGCGTGGTTAGGCGCTCATCTCGCATTGGTTGTCGGAATGCGAAACAGGATTGAGACGTTGTGGCGCTGAGGCTCGTCAGCCCTCACGCGCGATCGAGCCGGCGGCACATTGAAAGAGCCGATAGAGATAACCTCATGGCTCAGATCAGTGTTGGCAGCTGTCAGGTAAAGAGAGAGAGAGAGAGACCGAGAAGTAAGACATATCGGGCATCTCAGTGATGTTCCGCGGTGGGCTCTAACTACGATGATCGGAGAGACCCATCGAGGTCAAGACTCTTACCACGTCTGATTTTGACGGATCGTACCTTTGCACCATACAGAATCTTCGCCCTATTGCCCCATATACTTCGAATCACCGCATTAGCCAGCCGGTAGTCTCTCCACACGATGTCCACTTCAAATCCGCCTCTCGCTCTCAACCCGGTTACACTGCCGTTGGGCCAAATCTTTGGCAAGGCAGGCAACAAATGGATTTCGCCTTCCTGGGACTGCAACAACATTTCGGCAATGCCTGACGTCGCTCCAAAGTTCCCATCGATCTGAAATGGCGGATGCGCATCAAAGAGATTGGGGTAGACTCCACCACCACCCTCATAGGCCACGGCTTTTTGATAAATTGGCGTCAGGGCTTTTCTAAGTAGTGTGTAAGCGTGATCGCCTTCCTGTAGTCTGGCCCAGAAATTGATTTTCCACGCCAAACTCCAGCCAGTACCGACGTCGCCTCGCATCTCCAGAGTTTTTCTAGCAGCGTTGAACAAGCTCGGCGTTCCATTGCGAGTAATCTGATGGCTGGGAAAAAGTCCGTAGAGATGTGACACGTGTCGATGTTGGCGCTCGGGTGCTTCCAGGTCCCAATCATCGAGCCACTCCTGAAGCTGGCCGGCTTTTCCAATTTGCATCGGCGCCAGTCTGTTCCGAGTCGACGTTAGCTTTTCCGCAAACTGGTGGTCCAGATCGAGAATTTGCGCAGCTTTAATGCATTGCGAAAAAAGATCTCTCAGGATCTGCATATCCATGGTAGCCCCAGCGCAGATTGCTACATCAGCCGGATGTTTGTTCTCCGGAGATATAGTGGGACACGTTACGAGCCATTTGTGCTTTGGTTCCTCGACCAGAGTATCCAGAAAGAATTGAGCCGCCCCCTTCATGACGGGATAGACTCTGCGTAAGAACTCTTGATCGCCGCTAAACTCGTAGTGGGTCCACAGATGCGTGCACAACCACGCGCCCCCAGTGGGCCAGAAGCCCCATAGTGGACCATCGATTGGCGCGGTAGCGCGCCAGAGGTCGGTGTTGTGATGACAAACCCAACCGTTGGCTCCGTAGTGCTCCCGCGCAGTGCGGCCGCCGTTTTCTACCAGTTCGGTAATCATCCGGATCAATGGCTCATGACACTCTGAGAGGTTGGTTGTCTCGGCCGGCCAGTAGTTCATTTCGGTATTGATATTGATCGTGTATTTCGACTCCCAGGGAGGAGTCATTGATTCATTCCACAGACCCTGCAGATTTGCCGGCTGGGTTCCGGGCCGTGAGGATGAAATCAAAAGATATCGGCCGTATTGAAAGTACAGTTCGGCAAGCTGCGGGTCGTTGGCTTCCGCAAACTTGGCAAGTCTCAAATTGGTAGGCAGTTCCGCCGCTGCGGTGATTCCGAGATCGAGGTTAACCCGACGGAAGAGTCGCTGATGTTCCTTAATGTGTGCGTTTCGCAACTGCACAAATGATTTTCCCTCCGCTTTTTGGAGGTATGCCTCGGAAATTTTCGTAGGGTCACCGCTCGTATCCTTGTAGCTCCGGTAACTGGTGGCAGCGGCAATTAGGATCAGCACGCTGTTAGCATTGCGCACAGCAATTCGGTCACCTTGGACCAGGGCATTTCCGCCATCCAGCATGACCCGGGCGCGTGCTTCAAACCTCAGCTCGCCTTTGATACCAAAGGCGTCACCGTTCTGTCCGCGCAGACGTAGGGTGTTTCCTTTTTCGGTTGTCAGAGACGAACGTTGCGGCGAGGTCATGGTGGCCACGAAATTGACTTGACTGGGACGATCGGCAGTTAAGTGAACCACGATAATCTGGTCTACCGGGCTCGAAAAAACCTCGCGAATAAATCTGACACCATCAACAAAGTAGGAGACCGTGGCGATGGCTGTATCAAGATCTAGTTCTCGGCGAAAGTTCAAAGCGCCATCATGACCTGAAAAATCCAACTGTAAATCACCTAGTGGTTGATAGGGCATTTGCTTTAACGGGCGCCCCATCATCTTTTTGCCGATCAGATCGTTCGCCTCCTGATAGCGACCTTCGAAGATCAATCGTCGAGCTTCCGGCAAGCTTTGCAACGCTTCTGGATTAACCGGATCGTATGGTCCACCAGCAAAGAGAGTATCTTCATTGAGTTGAAGGCGTTCAGTTTTGGTTCTGCCGAATACCATTGCGCCTAAACGTCCATTGCCAACAGGTAAGGCTTCAACCCATTCACTTGCCGGCTGGTCGTACCAGAGGATCAGTGGTCTCCGACTTGAATTGTGTTTGTCAAGAAACGAGGCATGGTCTAGCTCTCTCCACCGCGTCGCCATGGGCAAAGCAACGGCGGCAAAAGCATTCCGGGTCAGAAATTTTCGTCGACTGATCTTTTGTTTCATGTACCTTTTTTGGCAAGAATGACAGCGTCAATTGGCTCTTGATCGATGCTCGTCATATTCCTGATATCGATTTTAAGATCGGAGTGGAGAGCTACGCGCGGCACTATACAGGTAAACCAACAACCGATGAAAGACTTGAGTAATCGAATTTTTTTAGGGAGAGACGGTTCTACAAGACCGTGCACGCGCCTCAGTCCGCGAATCCCACATCGCGGCAGCGTGGGGATTGTTCA
>DASROI010000165.1:0-14297 GCA_035646955.1 Pyrinomonadaceae bacterium | reverse complement strand
CTGATATCGAGAGTGCCGCCGTATTTCTTTGTTCCGATGCGGCGAGCTTCATCAACGGCGCTGTGTTAGTTGTTGATGGCGGGCAATGGTTAGCGGCAAGTAGGATGCTTTAAAAAGTGATAGCTCATTGATCAATTATTTTGACAATCATCAGTTGCGAAAGCAGCAGTCCTAATGTGAATTCTCTGTGCAACCTTTGTGTGTTCTGTGTCTCCGTGGTGGCGTTTTCTTGAGGACGGTCCACCACAAAGGCACAGAGGACAGAAAGGTTGCGCAGACTAAGTCAATAGTCGATTTCAACACATGATTGAACTTCAACCTTCATCATTCGAAGCGTTCGAACGCGAAGCGCGACAGGGAAACGTGGTCCCTGTGGTCCGCTCGGTACTCGCTGACCTTCACACTCCGGTTGGCGCGTTCATGCGTATTGCTGACAATTCCACCCACGCGTTTCTTCTCGAATCTGTTGAAGGCGGTGAGCGAATTGCCCGTTATTCGTTTCTTGGCATTGATCCGGAAATGATTGTCCGAGGTCACGGATTGCAAACAATAGTGGAACGAAACGGTAAAACTGAGTCGTTCCTGACCCTCGCGACTGACTGGGTCCGAGAATATTTTAAGACGCGAGCTCTTGCGCGCCGGTCAGGCCTTGTGCCTTTTGCCGGGGGCGCAGTCGGTTACATCGGGTACGACGCCGCTGAATGGTTTGAGCCGGCGTTGCGACAAGATAAAACGCAGGCTTTAAATGCACCGCTTGACGCAATCTGGATGTTTTTCCGGAACGTTATCGCCTTCGATCGTGTCAAACAGCGGCTTGAAATAGTGTCGATCGTGTTAACCGAAGAGGCCGAGGGTAGTCACCAAAAATTGCGAGCGCTTTACGATCAAGCAGTAGAAAGAACCGGCGAAATTGAAAAGAAGATCTTCGAAAAGGACTTGGCTTCGTCGAATGCGCCACCACTAGCCGAGAAGCTAAAGGAGATGCCTTTGGTTTCAAATTGGACTCGGCGTGATTTTGAGGAGGGGGTGCGCAAAGTTAAGGAGTACATCGCTGCCGGAGATTGTTACCAGGCAGTCTTATCACAACGCTTTACAGTGAAGTACGATGCAGATCCACTCTTGATCTATCGTGCCCTCCGCGCGATCAATCCTTCACCTTATATGTTTTTCCTTCGCATGGGAGATGAAACGGTTATCGGAGCGTCCCCCGAAATGCTGGTGCGTTGCCATGGACAGCGATTGGATTATCGTCCCATAGCCGGAACTCGTAAACGTGGCGCAACCGAGACTGAAGACTGGATGCTGAGCGAAGATCTAAAGACGGACGAAAAAGAAGTCGCAGAGCACATGATGCTCGTCGACCTGGGACGGAACGATCTCGGTCGCGTTTCGGATTACGGGTCGGTTAAGGTCGAACAGTTGATGGCTGTCGAACGCTACTCGCACGTGCAACATCTCGAAACTAGTTTACGTTCGCGTTTGCGTGATGGTTTAGATCGTTTTGATGCGCTGGCCTCTTGTTTTCCCGCTGGAACCGTTACCGGCGCTCCAAAGATTCGAGCGATGGAGATTATCCGCGAACTTGAGCCCGATCGGCGCGGGGTCTACGCCGGATGTGTCTTTTACATGGATTACGCTGATAATCTGGATTCGTGTATTGCTATTAGAACTGTTGTCATGAGACGTGGTGAAGTCCAGGTTCAGGCCGGAGCGGGAATTGTCGCTGACTCCGTCCCCGAACATGAGTATGCTGAAACAGTAAACAAGGCTCGGGCGATGTTGCGAGCGATCGAGATGGCCCAAAAGGGTTTGTAATAGATGAAGTTTTTACTAACCGTAATTGTCGTAACATTATCAACAGTTGTCACTAGTGCTCAGGGAACCCCGAATGGTCCAATCGAAGGACCAAAGAAAGCCAATGAGCGAACGAGTGCTGCACCGGCAGCGCCAGTTGAGCCCTTTGATGGAGCGCCGGTTGAGAAGATGGCCGGACAGTGCGTCAGTTTGGATACCGAGGTCGGTGCTATTGAAATTGCCATGATGCCCGAGGTCGCTCCCGAAAGCGTCAGAAATTTTTTGAATCTTGCTGCTACCGGAGCGCTCGACACCACCACGTTCAGTCGCACGGTCAAAGATTTCGTGATCCAGGGCGGTAATCTCTCCACCAGTGAAAAATGGGGTCTGGAATTATCGAGACGTATGGCAAAACGCGTCCCTGATGAGCCCGGGATCATCAAGCATGTGCGCGGCATAGTTTCCATGGCTCGAACCGACGAGCCGAATAGTGCCACGACACATTTTTTTATCCTGGTCGGAGATGGACCACACCTGGATGGTAAGTTTTCGGCTTTTGGAACTGTGACAAAGGGAATTGAGGTCGCGGATGCAATTAACCACGCGCCGGCTGATGGCGAAAAACCAGACAAGCCTGTAAGAATCAATAAAGCGGTGGTTGCAGCTTGTAAAAAATAATTGTGCTTCGTGCTAACTGGAAGGATTTAGACCGTGTGTAGTGATCAATTTCGTTCGCAATGGCTGAGTCTGTTGGTACTGGTGGCGGTTTTGGTAGGCATCAGCGCGTGTGCCAAATCACCTGGCGAGAAAGCGAGTCCCGGCACAGCAAAAAATGTTTTAAAGTTGCGAGGATACGATTTCGATGAAAAGTCGCTCTATACAGCAATTGAGAACGGCGATCAATTTGCTGTAGCTACTTTTGTTGACGCCGGATTCGACATCAATAAACACCGAGAGTCGGACGGGCAAACGCCCCTCATGTATGCTGCGAGATTAGGAAAGACTGAAGTTGTCAGGAAGCTCCTTGGCGCAAAAGCCGACGTCAACGCTCGCGATGAAGCTAAACAGTCTGCACTTAGTCGAGCTTTAATTGAACGACACGACGATACGTTTGAGCTTCTGCTGAATCAGCCCGGTGTCGATGTGAATGTCAAAGGACTGAATAATGCGACACCTCTAATCACCTGCGTGTCTCGGAGTTGGGAATCGTGCGTCCAAAAACTCCTGGACTTGGGCGCCGATGTCACTGCTCAGGATAATGACGGTGATACAGCATTGCACGTCGCAGCTACCATCAAAGATGAGACCATATTGAATGCGTTACTGGACAAAGGTGCGCCCGTGGACGTTAAGAACAAAGTTGGCGGCACTGCTTTAATGTGGGCCGCTGCTTACGACGATGAAGCCGCGGTCAGGGCGTTGGTAGCTCACGGTGCTTCTCTTGATTTAAAGGATGCAGATGGACTCAACGCTTTAGGCTGGGCTAAAAAGAACAATCGGTCGGTTGCGAAAGTCATAGAGGAACTCTCAAATTCCAAACCAAAAGCCTGATGTTGTTACTTATAGATAATTACGATTCCTTCACTTATAACCTGGTTCAATACTTAGGCGAGCTGGGTGAAGATGTGGAGGTGCGGCGCAACGACAAAGTCAGCGTTGATGAGATCGAGCGGACAATTCGGCCTCAACGAATAGTCATTTCTCCCGGGCCGGGCACTCCTGATGATGCAGGAATAACTCTCAAAACAATCGAGCGCTTTGCCGGTCGCATTCCGTTACTCGGCGTCTGCCTGGGCCATCAGGCAATTGGCCAGGCTTTTGGTGGAAAGGTAATTCGCGCTCCACAATTGATGCACGGAAAGGCTTCGGAGATCAATCATGATGGAAGGACTATTTTTGCCGGGATCGACGACCACTTTCCTGCGGGCCGCTACCATTCACTCATTGTTGAGCGCGAAAGTTTGCCTGAATGTCTTGAGATTTCAGCCTACACATCCGACAACATCATCATGGGATTACGTCACAAACAATTAAAAGTCGAAGGTGTCCAGTTCCATCCTGAATCCATTCTTACCACTGATGGCAAGAAATTGTTGGCCAACTTCTTGAAGCTATAACTCCGCGTCAAAAAGCTACTCTGAATGCCTGCTCACAAATTGAATGAGTTTTTGTTGCGCCTGGTTCGTCACGAAAGTCTTAGCCGTGATGAGGCGACCATGCTGCTCGACGCGATGCTCGACGGAGAGGCGACCGATGCTCAGATATCTGCAGTGTTGGTGGCCCTGGCTTCGAAAGGAGAGACTGTTGCAGAGTTGGCAGGACTTGCATCGGCTCTGCGTTCTCGTTCTGTTCGGTTGCAATCACAACACAGTTGCTTTATCGACACCGCGGGAACTGGTTCCAGCAGGGCAAAGACTTTTAATGTTTCAACCGCAGCTGCCTTTGTAATTGCTGCTGCCGGTCTACCGGTTGCCAAGCACGGTAATCGCGCTGCGAGTAGCAAATCCGGAAGCGCCGATGTACTGACAGAGTTAGGCGTCAATGTGGGCGCCCTGCCGAACGTTTCGGAAGCTGCGTTGAATGACATCGGGATCTGTTTTATGTTTGCGCCTCTTTACCACGGAGCCACTGCCCGTGTCGCTGCGATCAGAAGAGAACTGGGAATTCATACTTCTTTTAATCTGCTTGGTCCATTGAGCAATCCAGCTGGAGCTCCCAGGCAAATTATAGGAGTCTTTCGTAGCGATTTAGTTGAGCACCTTGCAAGAGTATTAGCGGAACTTGGTACGGAACATTCGTGGGTTGTTCATGGCAGTGACGGCCTCGATGAGATCACCATCACGGGTAAAACGTTTGTTGCCGAGGCCAGAAACGATCATGTCAGAACATTTGAAATTGGTCCTGAAGAGTTTGGCTTGAGCCAGGGTTCGCTTGAACATCTCAGGGGTGGCGACGCCGCCGAGAATGCGAGAATTATCAGGCAGGTATTTTCGCGGACACGTGATGACGAGGCTCGATCACTGGTAATCATGACTGCAGCGGCTGCCCTCATGCTGGGCGGAAAATCTCCAACACTGGAAGCGGCGGCGCGCCTCGCGGCGGATGCAATTGATAGCGGAGCAGCAACTGCGAAGCTCGAACTTTTGATTAAGGCCACTAACGGGTAACTACAGGTGAGCTTTCTTTCCGAGATCATTAATAAGAAGCGTGAGCGAGTTGAGGCTGCAAAACGCCACTCGCCGTTGGACCAGGTACGCACCGAAGCGAGACGAACCCGACTCAACGCACAGCCGCACGCTCTGTCTAAAGCACTACTGAATGACGGGATCAACATAATCGCCGAGTTCAAGCGAAAATCGCCATCGAAAGGACCGATTCGACCGGATGCCGATCCAAAATTGATGGCGACTGAATACAGCTCGGGCGGGGCGGCTGCCATTTCGGTGTTGACGGAAGAAGATTATTTCAATGGCTCGCTCGCAGATCTCCGAGAAGTAAAGCGAGCAGTCGTTCTACCAGTTCTGCGCAAAGACTTTGTCTTCGATGAATATCAAGTTTATGAGGCGGCCGGGGCCGGGGCAGACGCTGTGCTATTGATTGTGGCAGCGCTCGACGACTCTCTGCTAAGTCGTTTGATCGGATTAACCGAGGGTGACTTGCAAATGGATGCGCTGGTTGAAGTTCATACCAGCGATGAGATGAAACGAGCGGAGAAGGTCGGGGCGCGGTTGATTGGCGTCAATAATCGAGATCTCCACACCTTTCAAGTTTCAATTGAGACGTCGATAAGACTCGCCACCGAAGCTTCAAAAGATTCCCAGTTGATCAGTGAAAGTGGGCTGGAAACGCGTGAAGATCTCTTGCGGCTGAAAGAAGCCGGTTTCCGGGGATTTCTGATAGGCGAATCGTTGATGAGGGCTGAAGATCCCCGGGCCTCGCTAATCGAACTTCAACACCAAGAGTCGAGAGTAAGCAAATGACTCTTATCAAGATCTGTGGCATCACAAATCTGTCGGACGCTTTCACCGCAGTTGAGGCTGGTGCCGACATGTTGGGCTTTAATTTTTATGAACCCAGCCCGCGTTATATTTCTCCCGATGAAGCCAGAAAAATTATTGAAAAACTGCCGGAACATGTAATGTCCATTGGAGTTTTTGTGAACGAGGCGGTCTCCAAAATCCGGTCTATCACGAACACGACAAAGATTAGAACGCTGCAGCTACATGGAGACGAAACGCCGGCGTATTGTGAGGAACTAAACAATTACGACGTCATTAAGGCGTTTCGAGTCGGAAATAATTTTGAGCCGCAGCAAACCCTTGGGTACGAAGTGAAATCAATTATGTTGGACGCGAGTCACCCTGAACTTCGAGGAGGCACGGGTTCGGTTTTTGATTGGTCCATCGCGGTTGCTGTCCAAAATCTCGGAAGGGAGCTCTTTTTGGCCGGTGGACTGTCTCCGGAGAATGTTGCCGGCGCAATCAAAACAGTTGCTCCCTGCGCCGTAGATGCCTGTTCGTCTCTGGAAGTGCAACCCGGCAAGAAAGACCCGCAGAGAGTCGCTGAATTTATTGCTGCGGTCCGAAGTGTTAAACCTTGACGGTTATATGGAGCCGCAGAGTATTCTAGATTGCCCCCTTCGGTAGTCCTTAGCTTTGTCCTCCTCAAAAGACGGTTTTTGCCCCTCGCCAGGGCGTAACTATGACTGCGCAAACTGAAAAACCAGTTACTACTACGACCGCTCGAACACGTGGCCGCGTGCTGGTTATTGCCGACGAGGAGCACCTCCAATTTGTCGAAGAGCTACATGCACGCGGGATCGAAGTTGTTGGAGTGTCGAACGGCACGGCGGCACTGATTTCGTTACAGCGGGTCCGACCGCATCTGGTGGTTGCAAATCCGTCCGCGAAAGGTGTCAAAGTTCGCGAACTTTCAAAAATGGTTGCGCAACTGGATGACGGCATACCTCTGATTCTCGCCGGCGATGATTTCGCCTCGTTTGAAGTGAGACGAGCGGCAATGGCCGAAGGTGCATTCGATTACTTCCAGTTGCCGGGAGAAATGGAACTTCTCCTCGAGCGTACTCAACAATTGATTGTTTTACGGCAGAAGATCGATCGTTTGCGAGCCGACGCCGATTTGGACCACCTTACCGGTTTGGCAAATCGTCGAAGGTTTCGCGTCGCGCTGGTAAGAGAAGTTGAAAGGTGGCGCCGTTACGGTGTACCGTGCGCATTGCTTATGCTGGACATTGACCATCTCAAGGAGATCAATGATAAGTTTGGTCACCCAGCCGGAGACGTTGTAATCAGACACATTGCGCAAATTCTCGCGCAGGTATCGCGCGAAACTGACACTGCTGCGCGCCTGGGTGGTGAAGAGTTTGCGCTCCTGGCAGCAGGAGTTGATACTGAGAAAGCAGCGACAGCCGCCGAACGCCTGCGAGAAGTGATCAGCAGACGAAGAGTTGAGGGAGTTGGTAACGTAACTGTCAGTATCGGCGTTGCCGGCTGTCCCGCCAGCGCCACTTCCGAACGAGCGCTATACGCCGCCAGTGATCAGGCGCTGTATGTAGCGAAAAATGGCGGTCGTAATCGAATAGCGGTGGCTCCATTGCTCCAGGAAAAACTTCCTGGAGTTTGATCGATCAAACAACATCAAAAGCGTCCCGGTAATCTCACATGTCATCTGGAATTTCTGAACCCGACTTACTTGGTCATTGGGGAACATATGGTGGCAGGTTCGTCCCTGAGACACTGATGGCCCCACTCGAGGAATTGACTGAGGCCTATTTCGTTGCCAAAGATGACCCGAGTTTTCAAACCGAGCTCTTGGATCTGTTGACTAACTATGCCGGACGTCCAACTCCGCTATTTCATGCGAAGAGACTGACAGAATTAGCTGCTGGTCCAAAAATCTATTTAAAGCGCGAGGACTTGCTGCACACCGGCGCGCACAAGATTAACAACTCAATTGGCCAGGTTCTGCTTGCCAGACGAATGAACAAGCGACGCATCGTTGCTGAGACTGGGGCCGGTCAACATGGTGTAGCTACCGCCACCGTTTGCGCTCTGTTTGGTTTGGAATGCATCGTTTACATGGGCACCGAAGACATGCGACGGCAGGCACTGAATGTCTTTCGTATGCAGTTGTTGGGTGCTGAGGTGCGTGCAGTCGATTCCGGTTCGCGAACTCTGAAGGATGCTATCAATGAAGCTTTGCGGGATTGGGTAACCAACGTAGCCGACACGTATTATCTTCTCGGTAGCGCGCTTGGACCTCATCCTTATCCGTTGATGGTGCGTGACTTTCAGAGTGTTATTGGTCGTGAAGCCCGCCGTCAGATACTCGAAATAGAACACCGCTTACCAGATCTGCTCGTAGCCTGTGTAGGTGGAGGTTCAAATTCAATTGGGTTATTTCATCCTTTTCTTGCAGATCCAAGTGTACGAATGGTCGGAGTAGAGGCTGGAGGTTCCGGCAACGAACTCGGTCAACATGCGGCGCGTTTCAACTCAGCCGGAGGGGGAAGCCCGGGTGTTTTGCAGGGAACCATGAGTTACTTGTTGCAGGACAAGAATGGACAAGTTGCGACGACTCACTCCGTATCTGCAGGCCTTGATTATCCGTCTATTGGTCCGGAGCACGCGTTCTTACACGATTCGAAACGAGTCGAGTATGTATCGGTTACCGACGATGAAGCGCTTGAAGCATTTCAAACTCTTTCCCGAATGGAAGGGATTATTCCAGCGCTCGAGTCATCCCACGCAATAGCGCAAGCCCTCAAACTTGCCCGACAAATGAAGCAAGACCAGTTGGTGATCGTAAATCTATCCGGACGTGGCGATAAAGATGTCAACACGGTAAGAGATCATCTGGAGCTTTAATCTTGAGCAGAATCTCCCAAGTTTTTTCTCAACTGAAAAAAGAAGGCCGTAAAGCTTTTGTCCCATTTATTACTGCTGGCGATCCGGACCTTCAGACAACCGGTAAATTACTCGTAGAACTTGCACGTGCGGGAGCCGGTGTGATTGAGCTGGGCGTTCCTTTCAGTGACCCGATGGCTGATGGACCAGTTATCCAGCGGGCCTCTGAACGAGCGCTTGAGAATGAGTTTGGTCTAGATGAAATCTTTCAACTGATCGATCAATCGCGACGAACGATTGATACGCCGATTATTCTCTTCAGTTACTTCAATCCGCTGTTGCAGTATGGCTTGAAGCAGTTATGCCAGGAGGCGAAGCGCGTCGGACTTGATGGAGTGCTGGTCACGGATTTAACTCCCGAAGAAGCTACTGATTTCTCGGCCGAACTAAAGTCACATGATTTGGATATGATTTTTCTCATCGCGCCAACCTCTAACGACGTTCGCCTGCGATTGGTGGCAAAGCACGCCAGCGGTTTCATCTATGCAGTATCACGAGCCGGTGTAACGGGCGCTCGAGAGAGCGTCAGTGTTGAAGCTGAGAAATTGGTTAGGCGGATGCGAGCATTCAGCGACCTGCCAATTGTCGTTGGTTTTGGTATCTCATCCTCTTCACAAGTTGCAGAAGTGGAGCAATACGCTGACGGTGTTGTGGTTGGATCGGCTATAGTTGCCGAGATTGAGCGGTCCAAAGGTCGTGATGATATTGTTAGCCACATCGGCGAGTTCACCCGAAGTCTGATGCCCGAACTTAAATACAAATGAGTGAATTTAGGAAGGGCACGCCAATTCTTATTGTGCTTCAGAGTCCTCGTGAAAAATGTTGGGGTGTGCTCGACGACATTACGACTGCTGGAGTATTCTTGCGCGGACTCGACCTGAATGCGTTTGATGAGTGGATTCATGCGATAGTTCATGATGAAGCGACTGTTGGATTAGGTTCACTGTTCTTTCCGATGTGGCGAGTTGAGAAGGTTGCTATGGATGAATCCCTGGCGGGTATACCTTCACTCGCGGATCAGGTTGAACAGCGAACGGGTCGAAAGCTCGAAGATCTAGTACAGGAATCGGAAGGTCCATTTGTTTAGCTCGTTGTTTTTGGAAGTTGGAGCCACGCAACCTCACTTTATGAGTCCGATGCAGAGAGGGCTGCTCATTTTTGCGTGATACGGTTTCCAGTTCCTCACCCTCTAATCTTGTTGCAAGTGTGAAACACTGTTCCATTCTCGCCTCGGGTGTGCTAAACTCCCCGTTCGCTACCGGGAAGGCACTACTGATTTACGAGAAAAGGAGCGGAAGAAAGAGATGTATGCCATGGCTGATGACCGAATGAATGCAGATCGCGGCAGGGCTGTTGAAGCGGCTCTCGCCAATATTGAAAAGAAGTTTGGTAAGGGCTCCATCATGCGTTTAGGAGAGCGCGACGTATCAGAAGTGCCCGCTATCTCCACTACGTCCTTGAGCCTTGATGCGGCGGTTGGCGTGGGCGGTGTTCCACGCGGTCGGATCGTAGAAATTTATGGTCCGGAGAGTTCAGGAAAAACTACTCTCGCTCTTCATATAGTGGCTGAAGCTCAAAAGGCGGGCGGTGTGGCTGCCTACATCGATGCCGAACATGCCATGGATGCTGATTACGCCGGCAAACTCGGAGTCGATATCGATCAACTCTTAATCTCCCAGCCAGATTCCGGTGAACAGGCTCTCGAAATTGCTGAAGCGCTTGTCCGATCTAATGGCGTTGACGTAATCGTGGTGGACTCGGTGGCTGCATTGGTTCCGCGGGCTGAACTTGATGGCGAAATGGGCGACTCGCTGCCTGGACTACAGGCGCGCTTAATGTCGCAGGCGCTGCGAAAGCTGACTGCAATTGTAGCCCAGTCAAATACGTGCTTCATTTTCATCAACCAGATCCGTGAAAAGATTGGTGTCATGTTCGGTAATCCCGAAACAACGACCGGCGGTCGTGCGCTGAAGTTTTATTCATCGCTGCGACTCGATATCCGGCGAATTGGCGCTATCAAAGACGGCGACCGGATAGTTGGCAATCGGACTAAAGTCAAAGTCGCAAAGAACAAGGTGGCACCGCCATTTCGTGAGTGCGAGTTCGACATCATGTATGGTGAAGGCATTTCTCGCGAAGGAGACCTGCTCGATCTGGCTGTTGTTCATCGCGCTGTGGAAAAGAGTGGCGCATGGTTCTCATATAAAGGAGAACGGCTAGGCCAGGGTCGTGAGAACGCCAAGCAGGCATTGAAAGACAATCCTGAACTTCTCAAGCGGGTTGAGACTGAAGTTAAGGGTAAACTTGGATTACCGGGCTATGGGGAAGCCGAACCAGCAAATGTAAAGGCTGCCACAGCGGCAGATAAGAAATAGTTAGCTCTTTACTCTTTAAGCGCTCGCCGGGGCTCCCAGGGCTTCGACGAGCGCTTATTCATGGCGGTAAACTGATAGTGGTGGTTGGTCTTTGGTCTTTTGATCTTTGGTCTTTGATCTTGGACCGTTGATCTTGGACTTCGACCCTCGTGACCGGGACAACCACAGTCAGTACTTGATAGTCGAGACCAAAGACCAAAGACCAAAGGCCTAAGTCCATTAACTCAATGTCTCCTTCACTACTCATCAAGAACGGTACTCTGCTGACGATTGACTCGTCGGATTCAGTCGTCGACGGAGATCTATTGATAGTTGACGGACGAATTGCTGCAATTGGTGGTAGGGGTCACGCCGCAGACGAAGTAATTGATGCTTCCGATGCCGTCGTTATACCAGGTTTTGTCCAGACACATATCCATCTCTGTCAGACAATCTTTCGGGGAGCCGCGGATGATCTCGCGCTTATTGATTGGTTGAAGCGCCGCGTCTGGCCCATGGAGGCCTCTCATTCCTCAAGTTCCATAACGGCATCAGCGCGTCTTGGAATTGCAGAGCTAATCAAAGGTGGTACGACTTGCGCGCTGACGATGGAGACGGTGAATCACACGTCAGATGTATTTCGAGTGGTCGAGGCCACTGGATTTCGCGCGACGGTAGGCAAGTGCATGATGGATAAGGGCGACGAAGTTCCCGATGCCCTTCGCGAACAATCAAGCGAATCGATAGCTGAGTCGTTGGAACTATTGAATTCATGGCACGGCAAAGCGGATGGACGGATCAATTATTGCTTCGCGCCACGTTTCGCGGTGAGCTGCACGAAGGAGTTATTACAGACTGTCGGTAAGCTTGCGCTCGAGCGGAATGTGATGGTCCATACTCATGCGTCTGAAAATTTGACTGAATGCGAGTTAGTTAAACGCGAAACGGGTTTATCGAACGTGGCTTATCTGCACTCGCTGGGTCTAACAGGGAAGCATGTAGCCCTGGCGCATTGTGTCCATCTCGACGACAGTGAGATGAACACACTCGCGCAGACCAAAACCAATGTTGTTCATTGTCCGTCGTCAAATATGAAGCTCGGATCCGGTATCGCAAAAATTGCAGAGATGCTTGACCGAGGAATCGCTGTTTCCCTCGGCGCCGATGGTGCTGCTTGTAACAATCGTCTCGACATGTTTACAGAGATGCGATCCGCAGCGCTGCTGCAAAAGGTGATCAATGGCCCAAGGGTATTGCCCGCGAAGCGCGTTTTAAGGATGGCCACCATCGACGGTGCCACGGCAATGGGGAAGGCTGATGAAATTGGCAGCCTGGAGATCGGTAAACGGGCCGACATCGCCGTTGTCGCGTTAGATACGCTTCACTCGACGCCGAAGAGCAATATCGTGTCGTCGCTTGTGTACTCGGCCCAGCCAGGTGACGTAAGAACAGTTCTAATTGATGGAAAAATGCTTCTGGCGGAGGGTAAGCTCGCGACGATCGACGAGAACGAAAGCATTGAAGTAGCGAATAGGGAGTTTGATTCGTTGGTCGAACGGGCTGGAAAACTACCAGGTGTCAGGTTTTAGTGGGCCTAAAAATGGCTGTGCCAGCTCGAAGGTAGCGACTGCGGGGGGCGCGATCGGCGGCCGAGCTGGCACTGGCGGGCACTATCAATTTTGAATTGGATGGTTCGTTTTTAACTAGCTAACGTTTGGGCGCTAGCCCCACCCGCAACGTTTCGGATTATACACCCCGCAAGGAATCAGTCAACGTCTTTTTGTGACTAATCCGACAAATTGAGGGTTAGTCCTCTCCGGCTTCAGTAGCCTCTTTTTGCTCAGAATATCTAGCGATTTGGGCAAAAAGATGTATTACTTCGCGCAATCTTAGCGTCCTCAGTGCCTCTTTGGTGGAGCAAAAGGTTCGAGAAAAACATTCACCACCAAGACACAGAGGACACTAAAGTTGAACGGAGGAGGTTCGGACCAGGGTGAAGTTGACAGGTATTTCTATCTGTACCTATACTTCGCATTCTTTTTCCAACCTGGCCAGGTAGCTCAGTTGGTAGAGCGCGGCCCTGAAAAGGCCGGCGTCGGCGGTTCGATTCCGTCCCTGGCCACCAATTCTTTCAATAACTTAGCGACTAGACCGTGGCTGGTCCATTCCACGGCGGTGTTCGTCGATGAGATAGAACTCCTTTCGAATCAATCAGAAAGCGTCAACGTCACAGTTGTAGCCGCACAAAGGCTGGCGTCGCTTGTTCGATCTTGCAATTGCCCGTCTTTGAAAAGACTTATCAGCAGTTAACAAACCAAATTTCTTCCGGCGCACAATACGCGCACATCGGCCAACCTTAACCAAGAGATCTGAACAGATTGCACTCAGTCGAGTTGCTTCTATCCCAGATGAATTACTTGTGCTCTTTGAAGCGAGCGGCGCGAGCCAACAAGCCTTTTATAGAACTCAACGGCGCGAACTTGCCTGAACACCTCCTTGAATCCGAACTTTTCGGTCACCGCAGAGGCGCATTCACCGGAGCGGACCATGATCGGAAAGGCCTATTTGAGGAAGCTGAGGGAGGGATACTCTTTCTTGTTCTTGATGAAATCGGTGACATTGCACTGCCAGTACAGATTAGGCTTCTGAAGGCGATCGATGAGAAACAGATCAAACGGCTCGGAGCTAATCACTACCAGTCATGTGACGTACAAATCATCGCGGCGACGTCCAGAAATCTGCTTAAGATGGTCCAAGATGGAACGTTCCGCGAGGATCTATGTTGTCGCTTAGCAGTTCTGACCGTAGAGGCTTCCCACTTCGCTTACGACGCGAAGATATCCCGCCAATGATTGATCGGTTTCTTTCGCAAGCTGCTAATTTGATTTCAGAGTCGACCAACCGACCGCATCGGTTTGGGATCGAAGAAGGAGGGCTGTCACTCCTCTGCGAGTTTGATTATCCAGGGAATGTTCGTTCACTCAGGAATTTGGTTTTTGAACTCACAAGCTATGTCGAAGATCGAGAGTGGATTTCCGTTGAGTTGGTACAGTCTACGCTTGCCCGGCTTAGATCTCGACACGCTGAATTCGCTGTGACTTCCGATGTGCCGAAGATGTTCGATCGCGTCAATGAACATGAACCTTACACTGACTCAGTTGGAATTGTTCCATCATTAAGCGAGGATTTATTTCTGAAGTCCATCGCCAGGGCAGGTGATGTC
>DASROI010000164.1:0-10487 GCA_035646955.1 Pyrinomonadaceae bacterium | reverse complement strand
TCATTTGCCACGCGCGCAATGCAATCAATCTCAAAAAGCAGAGTACTGGGCAAACAGTTTGTGATGGTTGTCCGTGCGGGATAAGGCTCCTTGAAAAACTCTCTAAAGATGCGGTTATATTCGGCAAGATCAGAATCACGTCTCAAATAGCAATTGACTTTAACTATGTCAGTCCAACCGGCGCCTCCGGCCTGAACTACATAACGCAGGTTTTGTATTGAACGCGTCATCTCCTCAGCGAAACTGCCGCTGATGATCTCGCCCGTTTGCAGGTCAACCGAAGCTTGACCTGAAACGAAGAGAAAACCATTACACCGAACGGCGTGCGAGAATGGGAGCTTAAGCTCTCCCACTGTAATCGGTTCTATTAATTCCATCGCTCTACTGTTGATTCTGGCAAATTCTAGTTCCTGGATATTGAATCAGTTAAGGAGCCACGCCTTATTGAAGCGAGCAATATGTATATCTCGTCCCTTCTTGTCGGATCGGTCCTGCTGCCAGACGGCAACAATGATGCCGTCATGTGTCTGGGTAACCGATGGATAAGAAGCTTGAAACCCGACTGGATTGGACAGCGTCCTCGGTGTGGACCAGGTTCGAGCATTGTCTTTGGAAATCGCAACATCAAGTGGCCACCGATTTCGCGGAGAATTATTCCAAACAACCACTACGTCTCCTGATCCTTTTAAACGCCAAAGGGCCGCCGGCGCATTATGACCCTGTAAAGGAGACGGCTTAGGTACCGTCCAGGTTTTCGCGCCATCGCCGCTTCGACTTTCGTAAAGCCAAGTGTCGGCGGAACGGAGCAGGGAATAGACCTCACCATTTTTAAGCAATACCATTGCAGGTTCATCCACGCCCAGGGTAGAGAATCCAGAGGTTTTCGGAGGTTCAGCGTAGATATCACCCGAAGGTGTCCACGTCCTTCCATTGTCTTGGGACAATAGAGCTCCGGATTTAAGATTCATTTGTCCCTCGGAGGTCACGGGTTTATCCATCTCAGCAGGAATATCCCACGAGTACGGCATAACCAAAGTGCCATCGCGCAGCGTCAAACCAACATGAATTTTCCCGACCAGATACTTGCGAATCTGCGGCAATTTTTCCGGACGGGTCCATTGCGAGCCATCAAACCTGCGCGTAGTTTTCCAGGTCTCGGAATACGAGATTAGTTTTTGCGGCAAGGGGGTTGAGGTCGAATAAACCTGGATCTCACCTCTTGCGATAATAATATTAGGGTCGTAGTCACCGAATCCGGGTGTGTTTATTAATTCTTCCGGCTCAGCCCAAGTCTTCCCACCATCTCTTGAGAAAGAGCCGACGATTCTTGGTTTCTTGTTTTCCGAAACTGTCCATGTCATAAAGAGGCGACCGTCCGGGACCACCGCGATTGTCGGATACGAGTGAGCGCTAAAGCGCGAGTCGGCTTCGAAGATTACGCGTGTCTCAAAAAATGGACGAGCAGACTGGTTACCAAATACCAACACGCCGCTCGATAGGATGACCGACAATATTAAGGCCAAGCTTGTCTTTTTCACCTTCAGCTCCTATGGATTAAGGGGATGCGAATACCGAGAGGATGAATGGGAGGATCCTATTCTGGTCGGAGTCAATTAGGTTCTGGCGAAGCTTTTATCATACGCGGCATCCCACAACCTTTGGGAACCACTTGCCGGGGGTAAAGTAAAAGCTTCGCCAACCCTTAATTTCTACGCCAGATCTCTCTTAAGTCCTGGCACCTTAAAAGAGGAACTTAATGGCCAATTGAATGTCCCGGTTATCTCGGGCCCTCGTTAGTGCCGCTCCCGAAGCGGTGTTGAAAAAGTAGGTCCCACTTGGCCCAACGTAATTTGCTCGATTGAAGAAATTGAACGCCTCAAACCGAAGTTGCAAAATGTTGGACTCAGTAAACCTGAAGTTCTTATGTATTCCCAAGTCGAGGTTATTGAACCCGGGGCCTCTAATTATGTTCGGGCCGGCATTCCCGTTTATCCCGACTGTGATCGGTTTTCCATTTGGACCGGTGACCACATGAGATGGATGATTCGGGAAGCAACTAATATCGAACCAGCGTCTGACTGAGCGTTCACTCTTGGGCAGCTTGCCGTCGCAGACTCGATCCGGGAACCGCAAGGAGGAGTTGTAAACGGTATAAGGGTATCCATCCTGAAGTTGGAAGATGTAGTTGAGCGTCCAGCCTCCGATTAACGTATCAGCGACGCTGCCCCACTCGCGTCCGAAGGACTTTCCTTTGCCAATCGGCAATTCGTAGTCTCCACTTAAGACGAAGCGTTTGGGTACGTCGAAATCGGCATTTGAATAACGACGTACGGTGAAATTACCCGTAGCTGCGTCTGCATCTGAGAGTATATTTTCGATCGCATCATCGTTAGACGACTCAGCCATTGCATGCGCCCAAGTGAATGAGGCGAGAAAACTCAGACCGTTGGAGAGCCTCTTCGTAAGTTTTGCCTGGAAGGAATTATATTTGGAATTGAAGCCTTTGATCCTGATACCAGGGGAGAAACCTGGTATGAAAGATTGGATCTTAGCGGCCAGATCCTGTGAATAAGCAGCAGTAGAGGTCGATCCGTTTAAGTTTGTTCCTTTCGACCCGACATATGCTAACTCCAGCGCGAAGTTCTTGCCCAAGTCTCTCGCAACGGCGAGATTCCACTGCTGCATATATCCTTGAGGATAATAGGGAGCATTAAAGAGCGCGAACCCCGGGCTTTTTCCTGCGAATTCATTGACCCGATATTGTGGTTTGTCAATCGTTACAAAATGGTCGTTGGGTTCGCCCAGGAAGTTTGCTTTGGGGGAGTAGTGAAACTGTCCCGCAAACGGAGCCACCCAACTACCGTATACAGTTGAGAAGGCGATCTCGCTGGTATAGAAAATACCGTATCCGCCGCGAACGGCAGTGCTGCTGTCATTGAATGGTCTATAAGCAAAACCAACCCGAGGCGAAAAGCTCAATTTGCTGGCTTCGTATGGCCTGTTGGGTCCATTCGATTCGTAGGGGAATTGGACCAGGTCAAGTTTGGGCGCACCCTTCGCATAAACTACTTTTCCCGTTTCAAAATTGAGGGTTGCGAATTTGTTGTTGCTTTCTGAGAAGGGGGCTTCCTGATCATATCGGAGGCCAAGATTCAAGGTGAGTCGTGGAGTCACCTTCCAATCGTCCTGGACGAAAACGGCAAACATGTTGCGCCGAAGTAGATTTGCTTGCCCTTCCTGTAGCCCGAAATCCATGTATGGAGTCACACCCATCAAGAGGGAAGAGAAGACCGACCCGGTTGCCAGATAGTATTGGCTATAGTTTGGATCACCTTCCAGTAAGCCGAAATAATAGGCGCCCCCTGCACCAGTTGACTCATATAACCAGTCGTACTGCTGTCGTTTGAAGTCGCCGCCCATTGAAATCGTATGGTTGTCTTTCACCCATACAAAATTGTCTTTGATATAGAGATTCGTGTTGTCGCGATTGCTGCCTCCGCCATTGCCAATATCGAAGCGCTGATAACCCTGGGTGTACATCAAAATCCGGGGAGAACCGCCGCTGGTGTTGTTTGTATATATGCCCCACTCCTTGCCGTAGTTCTTATCGGCCAGAACGAAATCACTTCCCGCCTTGTAGCGAATACGGCTGAACTTGAAGTCGTTCACAAGGTTGTTGGTGAACACGTGGGTGTAGGTCAATCCAAGGGTTCGGTCATATTCGTAACCCTTAGTGTCTCCATAAATGGTATGCCACACTGAAGTGTTATCGTAGTTTCCATAGTTGAAGGTTCCGCTCAGCGTGTCCTTCTCAGAGAAATGCTGGTCGATTCTGACAAGCCACTTGTTTTGTGCAATCGAGCCTGAACGGAACATTCGTAAATTGAGAAACGGATCGTTGTAATTTGGCTTGGGCCACAACTCCATCAACCTTTTCCCCACCGGATTAATAAGATTTTCCGGTACTTTGTTCCCGGGGATGATTTCGCCGGTAAAAGGGTTTCTTAACACGACTAGTTGACCCGTAAATGGATTTATCGTTTCGCTTAGGTCGCCGATCCGTTCTTTGTCGGTCGGAGCAAAAGAGACCATTGCTTCTCCCGGCTTCACTTGCCGGAACCCTTCAGCGCTGAAGAAAAAGAAGGTCTTGTTACGAAGGTATTTGAGCGCCGGTCCACCTTCCCCAAACCTTGGAACAACAATGGGACCGCCTACTGAGCCACCAAACTGATTGAAAAGGAATTGAGGGCGTTGATCATATGGTCTTCGGTCGAAAGCCGGAGCAGAGTCTAACCATTTATTCCGGTGATATTCGTATAGTGAGCCGTGGTAGTCGTTAGTGCCGGAATTGGTAACCACGTTAATCATGGCCCCACCGGACCGTCCGTACTGCGCCGAATACATATTGGTTTCGACGCGAAACTCCTTGATTGCGTCTAAAGCCGGAGAGGAAATCAGTTGATTGTAATTAGCGTCAGTGCTGTCCGCTCCATCAACGCTATAAGCGTTGTACTGAGCTCGTGCTCCATTGAATCCGACTGAGACTCCCTTGCTATAGACCGCTCCGCGTTTGGGGTTTCCTGACTCTGCCCCGGGAACCAGTGCTGCCAACTGAAGGTACTCACGTCCGTTGAGCGGCAGATTTTGAATCTTGGTATTGTCAATTACTTCGCCGAGGGTCGAACTCTCGGTATTTATTGGCGCACCCTCATCAGAAGCGATAGTAATTTCTTCCGATATCTGGCCGACTGATAGTGTTATATCTATCCTCTGCACCTGACCTACCTGGACAGTAATATTCGTCATCTCCGTTTTCTTAAAACCTGTTCGTTCAGCGGTAAGCAGGTATACACCAGGCTGAACGAAATCAATTCTGTAGTCTCCATTTTGGTTAGTCTCAGCGTCTCGAGTGGATCCCGTATTGACACTTGTTAACTTAAGGTTTACTGCAGGAATGGCGCGTCCATCTGGATCGGCAAGTGTGCCGACAATTGCTCCGTGATTCGTAGATTGCGCCCAACACAGTTGACCAACAAGCAAAGAAGTCGCTAAAAGTGCGAACGAGAATATCTTCCTCATTTCTCCTCCTTACCGTTTAGTAAATCGATGGAGCCTCCCCCTGGGCGGCCGGAAAGTGAAAAGATCCTTTTAGGATCCGGGTCGGGAAGCACCGGTCGAAAAAGTCTTTGAAGGCGAACAGAATGCCGCTTGAACGATTTCAAGATCGTCGAACACTTATTAGAATGAACTTAATTGATAGGGAAAATCGACGAATATAATGATAATATATTCTCTCGCGTTGTCAAGCACTTTATCAAATGCTACTGGGTTAAATTCTTTCAACGCTCGGCAGAATGGATCTGACACGAAATCCGGCACGCGCAGGGAACCGGCTTAGTGCGCCCACAATTGAAATTTGACGAGCTGTTGCAGTAGGTCGTTGTCGATATCACTTCTTCAATTCTATAGATAGGAGCGTCGCCTGACGGTAGCCGTGTGCCAGGAATGATTGTTCGATGAAGAAGGAGAAGAACTCGGCTGTGACCATAAGGTCGCGGTCGCCATCGCGGTTCCAATCGGTGGCGCCGAACTGCGTACCCCAAAACAGATACGGAAGTTCGAAGGGGCGGCTGGGCTTCGAGATTACCGGCTTCCCGTTCTTTGTCTCGTTGATCATGACCGCGCCGGGTTCGGCAGCGGTACCCTCGATGAACAGATCGGGTTTGCCATCCTGGTTCCAGTCGACCACGACGATCGATGTACGACTCGGGAGTTTATACAACAGGATTGGTTGCTCGAGTGTGTCGATGCCACCTTTCTTGGTGTTGCGATAAAGCCAGATGTTGCCATAAGTCTCGGTAACGATCAGGTCGTCGATCTTGTCGCCATCGAAATCGTCAGACAACATCTTGATACGTGCGCCCTGTAGGATCGTGAAATCGGTCGCCTCTTCGCGCGACGCTACAACTGGCGGGCCGACCTTCACTGGCTGGCCGTCGAGCGTCTTTAGCATTACACCTTCGGCAAATTCGAAGGGCTTCTCCTTTGTGCCAACTGCTCGGTGGAGGAAGACGTTGCCTTGCTGCGTGCCCCAAAGGAGATCGGCCTTTCCGTCGCCATCCCAATCGTGAAGGCTCGTATTGTAATCGTAGTCACCATAGCCGGGGCCTGGATGATTAATCGGCTTGCCGCGCACGCTAGCCATGCCGCGTCTCACGATTTCTGGCGAATGCGGCGAGCCGCCAACACTGAAAAAAGTTTGGCCGGCGAGGAATACCTGTTTTCCATCCCCGGTTACATCGCCGGACGACGCTACTAGGTCCACACCTTCGGTGAAACCCCAGGGAATCGTTAGGTGCTGCTCCGTCATCCTCCACTTAGGCTCCTTGGCCGAACCAACGTTGAGGTAGATGCAGACCACTTCGTCGCCCCGACTGACCATAAGGTCAATCAGTCCGTCATTGTTCCAGTCGACAAGCGATGGCCGTGCGATTTCTGCCTCTGAGCCGGGGAAGTCACCCTCGCGCGGCAAAGGAGCACGAGCCAGCGCTGGCTTATTCGAGTCGCCCACGCCTTTGTAGTACATCAGGAAATCGATCTGCCCAGGGGTCGGCTGATGGGGAATGCCACTCCACCACCACGAGCCGGTAACTAAGTCGAGTTTTCCGTCGCCGTTGAAGTCAGCAACTGACGGCGCGGCGGCCCATGTTGTATCGATCGGTTGACCGTCCGCTTCAAGCGGACCTACATATTCAAGCTTCGGTACGCCCTTCTCGTCACGACCTGTACCCCGGAAGAGCCAGATCATGCCGGTCGTGTAGCCGCCGGTCACAATGTCCGGGATGCCGTCGCCGGTGAAATCGCCAACCCATGGTTGGTTGTAGTAGTCGCGGAGAAACGTTTTCTTTCCATAGTCCTCCGCGACGGGCGCTTCGGGCACTTCAAGGCGCGTGTCGCCCGCTTTCACAAACGACTGGAATGAAAATTTTGGCTCTACCTCGGTACCGACGTTCTTCCACCACAGGATGACATTACCGCTCGTGCCAACAATGAGATCGGTCAGGCCATCACTATCCCAATCAAACAGGAACGGGGCTGCGTACCATCCTGTGTCAAGCGGGCCGTATTCGTCGGTGAGAACGCGGCAACCAATAAATTTGGGCTGCCCTGATTTGCCATGGTTCGGAAACCACATCAGGTTTCCCTTCTCAGTGCCCGCTACGATGTCGAAAAGGCCATCCCCATTGAGATCGCCGGCGGTAGCAGTGAAGTGTGACCACCCGCCGAGAGATTGACCAGTTGAACGGCGCAGTACATCGGCGTCGCCGATCCACGGCGCAGGTGATACTTGCCAAGCGTCGGTAGAGGGTACCGGCAGCACGTCGAAGTAAATCGCATATCTTGTCGGGTGGTTGCCAGTCTGCGTGTGTGTCCAGACAATCTTGCCTGACTTCGGCAAGACTTCACGGTTAAAGAGGCGCGCCTTGCGATTGCGGACTATGACTTCAGATCGGCCGTTCTTTGTCTGGGCTGCGCGGACGACGCTGGCAGGGAATTTTTCTGGTAGTGAGTCGTCATCGAAGCGAGCAGGGTGATCATAAGCGCTGCGTGATCCGTCGAACGCCGGAAACGGAAGCGGGCGGCCTGACGCGTCTAGTTGGTGTACTTGGAGTGTGCTCAGATCGACCGAACCATTCACGCCTTGTTCTGCAAGGATCTTGTCGAAGTCGACCGGCAACGAGGCGACCAGCGTGTCCGACTTACGATGCTTCAAATCCACCGGCGGGACTTCGACTATCAGACGAATCTTGCCTGCGCCGCTCCACTTAGATTCGGATTGTGCGTGGACCAGCGGCGTAGATACTGTCCCAACCAGTATCAGGATAAACGTTAGGCAGTACTTTGGCATGCATCGTCGTTTAACTCGTTTGCGAGTAGGACGTGGCGTCTTTCTCATGATTAAGTACAGGTGCAGATCGATCACGTAGCTGGAGCACGCCGTTCGGAGGCGACGTCCGGGTGGAATGAAAGTGGCAGTCGTACTCCATGCGGATTACTCACCACAGGCTTCGCCAAACAGCGTGTTCAAACACTTAAGGATTTGATTCTCGATTTGGTTTTCCGATTAATGTTCCGCTAAAACGGGATCCGCCTTTGTCTTCGCCGGAGGTTGCATAAAACCTGCCGTCATTAAAGAAGAATTTTGCATCGCAGAGCGGTAGCGGAAGTCGTGAAATCAAATGATACTCGTCCCGATCAGAATCATACTCGTAGACATGATCGAGAAAATCGTCGCTGTACCCACCGAAGAGATAGATCGACTCGTTATCTGCCGTCGCCCACCAGGCTCTCGTCGGGAGCGGGGCGGGCTTCAAGGTGGCCCATTTCTCTCGTTGGATGTCAAAACGATAGGCATCAGACAAATTGACGAGGTCGTGACCGGGTTTCTGGGTTGCGCCTCCAAAAATGTAGATAAAATTGCCTTGAATTGCAGCGGCGTGAAGTACTCGAGGCGGACCGGGCACGGCCTCTAATTTTTTCCACTCCTTTGTTTTTATGTTGAACTTCCAGGCCTGGTTAGTTGTGAGAGTCAAGTCATTCACACTGGCGCCGCCACCAAACACGTAGATATAAGAGCTATTGCCAACCGCCGCTGTGTACACGCTCTTGAAAGGAGCGTCGCCGATTCGGATCCATTCTTTCCCTTGCGACTCGTAGACATCACTGTAGAGAGACTTCTCATCACTGCCACCGAATAAGTACAGTTTGTGATTAGCTTGGACCATGCTTCCGTACGCGAGGGGATGGGGGAGGCTATTCCACTTGGTCCATTGATTTGAGCGTGGCTCAAATAAAGACACGTCGTCAGTCCAAAGCTTCTTACCGTCTTTCCAGTAAGTGCCGCCAGCAACGAGCAAGCCTCCCTGAAACCAAGCTGCGTAATATCCGCCCCGGGGTAGAGGCAAGTCTGGCCCACGCGACCACGTGATAGTTGGAGCTGAACTGGGATAGGGCATAAATAGTAGAAATAACGAGAGGATAACGAGAGTGAGTTGGGACTTTAAGTTCATCGAATTCAATCCCTAACACTTAGCGAACAGCGGCCGCCAAATTTCTAACGCTTCGATAACAAATCGTCGATACCAATAAAATATATTGACGATATTTTATTGTCAAGGTTAAATTAGAGAGGACCAGGGGCCGCTCTGGATTGCCTTTAGCGGATAAGTTCGTTTCGACCAAGTCACTATTTTCTTGTTATATCGAATTGATCTATGATGCGCAGGAAGTGCTACCCTCAATACGTGATTTTGTTCCGCCGAGCGAACTATTTTCTAAATGGTAAAGAAGAAAAAGATAAAGCTCTCCGACAAAGCATATGAGTTGTTAAAGAAAGATATCGTGGAGTGTTTCCTGGTGCCAGGAGAAATAATCGAGGAAGCAGAGGTGTGCGCGCGACATAAGATCGGCCATACACCCTTTCGCGAAGCTACGGCCAGATTAAATGCAGAAGGATGGATAGATATCTCCCCTCACCGCGGTTATTTTGCAGCCACGATTTCTTCAACGCAGATCCGAGACTTTTTTGAATTGCGCTTGATGATCGAACCGCGAGCCGCTTACATGGCGTGCTCGAGGATTACCGCACAGGGATTAGCGCTGTTGGAAAAGAATGTTGAAGAGTCAATAGAACTGGCGAAACTTAATGACGTACCTAAGAGCCTTCGCAACAGTATTGACTTTCATCGTCTTATTGCCCAACTCGCTGGGAATAAAGAATTGGCTGAACTGGTCGAAACACTTCATTTTAAATTGGTGCGAGCCGTAATCTATTCGCTTAAGGAGTCAGTCCCGCCTAGACCGCTCAATTTTCGGCATCAAGGAATCTTGAACGCCTTCAAAGCGAAGGATCCTGCCTTGGCACAAAAAGAGATGGAAGAAGATCTTCAGGATACGATCAAGATGCTAGATCTCTTACAGTCAGTGTAAACTCTCCCGTTAGAAACACGGAAATTAGATCCGAAGTCTAAGGAGAAATAATGCCTAGCTTGAGTCTATTATTACTCTCTGTTTTATTTATCTCACTCGGTCCATCACAATCGCAGCAGGTGGACGAGACTGTTCTCGTTTGTAGTGTCTCCGTTATTCCATATGGATATGTAATCATCGGTAAGACCAGTACCGAACAGTGCCGAATTAACAACGATCTCCCTGAACGTGACAATACTTTGATGATAAAGAAGCCCGGCGTCCGAGAAACGATATGTGAAAAGTCTCCATATCCGAGCAATTACGCGGTCGTGGGT
Organism: Pyrinomonadaceae bacterium; assembly: GCA_035646955.1. Taxonomy (GTDB): domain Bacteria; phylum Acidobacteriota; class Blastocatellia; order Pyrinomonadales; family Pyrinomonadaceae; genus PSRF01. The sequence continues at coordinate 180 of DASROI010000164.1, read as the reverse complement.
CGAGCACGGCTAAATACTTGTCCGAACACCGGGAACGAAAGCGACAACAACGCGTGGGTCATCAGCCGATTGAAATAGTCTTGTTACTCAACATCAGCTTGTGTCGGAGTGGGCATCAATTCGACCAGGCCTCGCGCCGCCCAACTCTTTTCGAAGAAAAGCGATATCTCTCTCCCTTTC
>DASROI010000163.1:0-5986 GCA_035646955.1 Pyrinomonadaceae bacterium | reverse complement strand
CGACTAGACTTCGCGAAGTCTGTTGACGGTAAAACACAGGTTCGAAAGAGAAAAGGCACGTCTGTCCTTTCATTTAAGGAATCGGTGTAATCTGCGAAATCTGTGGATGCTTTTCTTTATTTTCGCGATTCGCTTTATTATCTCTTATACAAATGCCATTTAAATTAGTTACTGAATATCGACCAAGGGGAGATCAACCTGCTGCAATCGAGGCCTTAGTCAAAGGTCTCAACGATGGTGCGAAAGACCAGGTTTTACTCGGCATCACCGGAAGCGGCAAAACTTTTTCCATCGCGAGCGTGATTGAGCGAACCCAGCGTTCAACACTCGTACTCGCTCATAACAAAACCCTCGCGGCTCAGCTGTATCAGGAATTTCGCACCCTCTTTCCCAACAATGCCGTCGAGTACTTTGTTTCTTATTACGATTATTACCAACCCGAAGCATACGTACCCGCTGCCGACGTCTACATAGAAAAAGAAGCGATCGTCAACGAGGACATAGATCGCTTGCGCATGTCTGCCACTCGCGCGCTCTTCGAAAGGCGAGACGTGATCGTCGTCGCCAGTGTTTCGTGCATCTACGGTCTCGGAGATCCCGATGCCTATTATGGACTGCTGTTCTTCGTAGAACCGGGTGCGAGAATGTCTCGCGAAGCGCTCTTGCAGAAACTGGTGGAGGTCCAGTACGAACGTTCTGACACAAACTTCCAGCGCGGAACTTTTCGTGTGCGCGGCGACGTTGTCGAGATCTATCCGAGTTATCAGGATCAAGCTTATCGAATTGAGTTGTGGGGCGATGAGATCGATTCGGTCTACACTATTGATCCACTGCTTGGTGAAGTAATCGAGAAACACACTTCACGTGTTCCGATCTATCCGAAGACCCACTATGTGATGGCGCGGCCCACAATTAAACGCGCCCTGAAAACCATAAAAGAAGAACTGGATTGGTGGGAACCTAAACTTATTGCCGAAGGGAAATTAGTCGAAGCTCAGCGACTTCATCAGCGCACCATGTTCGACATGGAGATGATTAAGGAGATGGGATTCTGTCGCGGGATTGAAAACTATTCGCGCCATCTGACCGGCAAGAACCCGGGTGAGCCCCCACCAACGTTGCTCGATTATTTGCCGCGCGATACGTTGATCGTCATCGACGAGTCGCACCAGTCGATTCCGCAGGTGCGCGGCATGTTCGAAGGTGATCAATCCCGCAAACGCACCCTCGTTGAGTATGGATTTCGTCTGCCGTCTGCGTTGGACAATCGGCCCTTGAACTTTAAAGAGTTTGAAGCGCGTATCGGACAAACAGTTTACGTTTCGGCAACGCCTGGTCCATATGAGCTGACCAAGGCGAGCGGTGAGGTAGTTGAACAGATCATCCGGCCAACTGGACTGATGGATCCGCAGGTCGAAGTGCATCCAGTAAAAGGCCAGATAGACCACCTTCTGGAACAGTGTCGCCAACGAGCCGAACTACACGAACGTGTGCTCGTCACAACTCTGACGAAGCGGATGGCCGAAGATCTTACCGAGTACTTTACTGAGGTTGGCGTGCGAGTTCGTTATCTCCATTCGGACATTGAGACGCTCGAACGTATCAAGATTCTTCGTGATCTACGGCGCGGCGAGTTCGATGTACTGGTCGGGATTAACTTGTTGCGTGAGGGGTTGGATCTTCCGGAAGTTTCGTTGGTTGCGATCCTCGATGCTGACAAGGAAGGTTTCCTGAGATCCGAACAATCGTTAATTCAAACGATCGGTCGCGCCGCCCGTAATTCGAGTGGCAAGGCTATCCTTTATGCAGACCGGATTACCGACTCGATGAAGCGAGCGATTGATGAGACCGAACGACGGCGTGCGATACAGGAGGTATACAACCGGGAAAATGGGATCACGCCGCAAACTATAGTTAAACCGATTGAAGCGACCCTCATCACTGCGTCAGAGGCTGACTACTTCAAGGTGCCGAAAGAGATTGACGAGATTGAAGACTACACGCCGGCGAAGATTGAGGCGACGATCACTCGGTTGGAAGTGGAGATGCGAGCTGCAGCTAAACGATTTGAATTTGAAAAGGCCGCCGAACTCCGCGATCGAATAAAAGTTCTCCGCGACCGCGAACTCCAACTAACCTAAACCTTGGAGTGCGGTGGCCCGGCACCGCTTTTTAGGGTCTGGGGATTAAGGGGCTTGATTTTAAATTGAGGGACGGAGAACGGGAGTTGTGTGAAAAGCGCCGCCGGGCCGGCGCACTCCAAGGATGAAGAACAAATCGGAGGAGATTCAGAGTTATCTTTCGGACGCGAGCTACATGCTCGGCGGTCACGCCGATCGTGTGGCAATACCCGAAAGCATTTCGGACGTCGTCGAAATAGTCTCCTCCGCAAATCAAACTCGCACTGCCTTGACCGTTTCTGGAGCAGGCACAGGAACAGTCGGCGGACGCGTTGCTTTCGGCGGCATTGTCCTGGCAACTGATCGACTCAACAAGATTTCAACGGTAGTAAGAAACAACGATGGAACCGGCTACGCAGTGGTTGGTCCAGGCGTAGTTTTGTCGGATCTGCAGCAAGCGGTTGAAAAAGAGAGTCTGCTGTATCCACCCGACCCCACTGAGAAGGGGTGCTTCATCGGAGGAAACGTCGCGACCAATGCTTCGGGGGCCCGGACATTTAAATATGGACCAACACGAAACTATATCGAGCGTTTAAAAATCGTACTGACCAACGGCGAAGTTCTCGATCTAAGACGTGGCCATTTGTTCGTCGATGATGATGGTGTTGTTCGAATTCCACTTCCGTCAGGCGCGACGCTCGAGGCTCCGTTACCGAAGTATCAAATGCCGCATACTCGCAAAAATGCGACGGGATACTTTGTGAAGCCGGGAATGGACGTCATCGATTTGTTCATTGGGAGTGAAGGAACGCTTGGAATTGTAGTTGAGATTGAAGTACGGCTCATCCCCAGGCCTGATGGACTTCTTAGTGGAGTCGTCTTCTTCGAGCAGGAGGACGACGTACTGTTGTTTGTTCGTGACGCAAGAGCTAAGTCATTAGAAAATCGCGCCGCTCGCAATGCGCGGGGACTCGATGCTCGAGCGCTTGAGTTTTTCGATCGCGAGTCACTGAATTTTCTTCGAGAGAAGTATCCGACGATTCCCGAGAACGCCGCGGGCGCCGTTTTCTTCGAACAAGAAACCGATTCCAAGAGTGAGGATGCTTTGCTGGCGGAGTGGCTTGGGTTGGTCGAAGAACATCATGCAAATCCGGACTCATGGTTTGCGAACAATCCACAGGACCATGCTCGGCTGCGAGAGTTTCGGCACCAGCTACCTGTTTTGATGAACGAGTGGTTTGCGAGGTACGAGCAACGAAAGGTCTCGACCGATATGGCCGTGCCGGATGAGGAGTTTGCTGGGTTGCTGCGTTTATATCAAGAGACGCTGCGAACGAGTGGGTTGCGATATACGATCTTTGGTCATATTGGGGACAACCACGTACATGTGAATATTTTGCCGCGCGATGATGTTGAAGGAGCGCGAGCGAGGGAGTTGTATGTCGAGTTTTTGAAGTATACGGCGGCGCATGGTGGGACGTTGTCGGCGGAGCATGGAGTGGGCAAGTTGAAGAGGGACTACTTGAAGTATTTTTATAGTGCTGAGCAATTGCGAGAGATGGTTACTCTGAAGCGTGCGTTCGACCCGAACCTCATCCTCTCCCCCGGCACCCTCATCCCCACTTAACCTCCGCGTCTAACTTACTCCGTTACTCCGCGTCTCTCTGCGGTTCTCGGCGTCACTCTGCGTAGCTTTCGGTTCGGCGTCACGAGGGCTTCTACATTTTGTTCGACCGCGGGCTTAAGATTCCTCTTCTTCAAAATTTAACACTCTTCGGCGTATACCGTGTTTCAGGACGGTGACATTAAAGTTCAAGAGCAGACCAATTTGCCAGCCCCCGATTCGCATGTATGTTAAGAGTTGAGCTTCGTGTACTGGGGCAATCGCCGCGATTGATTTGACCTCAACTACAATCTTGTCTGCAACTAACAGATCTACTTCGTATGCTTTGACATCAATTCCTTTGTAGACTAATCGAAGTGGTAACTTCTTTCGAAATGGAATGTTTGATAGTTGAAGTTCTCTTACCAGACAATTGTGGTAGGCTGACTCGAGCAGGCCTGGCCCAAGACTTCGATGGACCTCGATGGCCAATTCGATGATCTTTCCCGTGAGGACGTTAACATGGTGAGGCATGTTTGTTGTTCCTTTCTGATTTTTGTTGTAATTGTTCATAAATTAGATAGTGAGCGCAAGGAGCAGATGAAGATTTAACGCATTGAGGGCAACGTTGGGTTAAGAGATTTTGTTTAGAGAGACAAAACAAGACCATTAGACGCAGAGGGACGCGGAGAACCGCAGAGAGACGCAGGGAAGACCAGACGCTGAGATATCTAACTATGCTTCGATTTACGACTGCTGGGGAATCGCATGGGCGCGCGTTAGTCGCCATTGTCGAAGGTCTGCCGGCCGGGATGCCGGTGGACCAGGAACTCATCGATCGCGAACTACGCCGCCGCCAACTCGGATACGGTCGCGGCGGTCGCATGAAGATTGAGAAGGACCACGCCGAGATAATCAACGGTGTAAGACACGGACTCACCCTCGGGTCACCACTCACCTTGATGATCGAAAACAAAGATTGGCCCAACTGGAACCAGGTCATGGCCTCCGAGACTGTCTCCCTTGAGCCTGAGAAGTCTCGACGCCTGAAAAGACCACGCCCCGGTCACGCCGATCTTGCCGGCGGTCTGAAGTATGACGTTCGCGATCTCCGGAACATCCTCGAGCGAGCCTCCGCCCGCGAGACGACTGCACGCGTCGCCTGTGGCGCGCTCGCAAAACAGCTATTGTCGGTTTTTGGTGTCGAGATTCGCAGTCACGTCATTCAACTTGGTGGTATTCCTGACAGGCCGCTCGAACTCACCTGGTCTGAGATCGCCTCAATTCCCGATGATGGACCACTTCATTGCGCCGATACCAACGCAGAGCAAAGGATGATCGAGCTGATCGATAAGACACGCTCTGCCGGCGACACACTTGGAGGAGTGTTCGAAGTTGCGGCGAAGGGTGTCATTCCCGGTCTGGGGTCACACACATCCTGGGATCTGAAGCTCGACGGACAACTCGCGCAGGCAATCATGTCAATCCCCGCGGTCAAAGCAGTCTCGATTGGTGCGGGCGCTGAAGCCAGCAGTCTGCCGGGCTCCGAAGTGCATGACGAGATCTCTTATAACGAACAGACGCGCGAGTTTATTCGCGAGACCAATCGCGCCGGCGGTCTGGAAGGCGGCATTACCAACGGAGAGGAGTTGCGGATTCGTGGACATTTGAAACCCCTCTCGACCCTTAGAAGAGCGCTTCGCTCAGTTGATATCGACACAAAAGAAACCGAGGCAGCCGGATTTGAGCGGACCGATACGACTGCGGTGCCGGCAGCCGGTGTGATAGGCGAGTCGATGGTTGCGTTGACTATTGCGGCCGCGATGCGCGAGAAGTTTGGCGGCGACAGTTTGGGTGAGATGAAGAGGAATTTTGAAGGTTATCGCGAACAGCTGAGGGGGTATTAGCTCTTTGGCTTTTGGTCTTCGCGAATCACAGCGATTTCCAGAATCATGCAGTTGGGAAGAGGCTGAGCGGGCACTCAAAATTCCAGAATCATGCAAGTTGGGAAGGTGGGCAGAGCGGCAAGTACCGATACTCTCCCGACTCGAACCTAGCGCCGCCCCCGCTCTTAATTCTGCGTATCTCTGTGGTATTGCAGTGACTAACAATATGAGTAAATCAGCTTTGACTAAACGCAGTGTGACGCAGAGAAGCGCGGGGGCGGCGCTATAACTGACGATGGAAGTTGAGCGTGATGGCCGCTCTGCCCACCTTCCCAACTTGCATGATTCTGGAAGTGATGACCATGCCGCTCAGCCCC
>DASROI010000162.1:0-22518 GCA_035646955.1 Pyrinomonadaceae bacterium | reverse complement strand
GTCCTTCAGTGAATGGGACTCGGAACGCTTTTGATCCGGCCAGTACAAGAGAGTCGCCGCGAAAATGCGTGAAAGATCAATTCTGCAGAATATGTTTCTCAGAACAGGCTGATAGCTGCATGTTAGCGAGGTATCGCGGGGTGGACCAGATGTGGATCGGTTTGATTTCACGCCAGCCTTCTATGAAGAGAACTGTTCTAAGCCTGAACTACCACAAGCGTTTTCTACCAAGTGCCGCAGTGCAGAAGCTGCGATTTCAAATCTTAGAACCCAGATCAATTGTATCGAGCAACCCTCGCACGAGAAGTGCAAAGGGATGATGGAGGTGGTGACGCGTAGGAAGGCCGCTGACGATCTTTTGTACGCTGAGTGTAAACGGATAGGAGAGGTGGGCTTCAACCAGAAGTATAGAACTCACCCATCGCTGCAACGCAGTAATAATTGTGAATACGAAAGGTTAAGTACAGCGAGCAACTCACACGGACAGCGATGGCGGCGTCTACTCGATGGTACTTGTAATGCCGGCTCTTTTGTAGGAAAGAATGGCCTCGACTGCTGCTCTGGTTCCCTCTTTTCTACCGCTTTGTTGGAATCAGAGTGTTGCGGTTTCTATGTTCGGTAAAGTCTTAAACCGATGCTGTAACTGTTGTCTCCTGGGGCTGTGATACCTGTGCACGCTCCAGCGCGGCCAGTTCGAGGCCACTCTGAAATGCACGGAACATCACAACGAGGACAATCGCGTGAACAATGACACCCAGCCAGTCGCCAAATACGAGCGACACAACCCCGTCGAGTAGGAACAGGACCATCCCCACAACGTACGCCCACAGGTGACGTTTACTGGCTAGCCAACCTGAGACGGCAAAAACCGCGATGGCAAAAATGTCGAGGACGATGGCGATCACCTTCGTGGCATTGCCGAGTGAAGCAGAGAGCTCGACTGCAATCGCATCCACCAGCTGAGTGATGCCCAGGCTCAAGAAGAACCGCCAACCGCCGCCGGCGAGGCTTATCACTGAAGTTACAAGTGTGAGTCCGGCAATCCAATAAAACCAATGAACACCAGACCTGTATTTCTGACTGAGATGCAGTCGCTGGACAGAATCAGCATTGAACATGAGAAAGCTCCTTGAGGTTATTGAGTTTTTTGAATCAGTGGAGCAAGCGAACCCGTTGGGAGGTCCAAACACATGTTGGCATCAGGCTGCGGATTCGGTCAATAACTTTTTAGTTGCGGTTGGCGGCCGCGACCTGGTGGTACGCTCAACTTTTTGCACAGATACTGATGATCGTGTGCGGGAGAGTACGTTTAACGGACTGATTAAATTTACGCGGCTGGCGCGAGATGGAAATCGGCCGGGACAAACTGAATTGAACGCAAAACGCCATCGGTGCTGGTCTTTCGATCTCTTTCAGGAACGTAACACACAACCACTGAGTTTTCGGGTTTAACAGAACCACACGTTAGTTTTCCCCGGATGCGAGTGTCGAACGTCATTAATTGAACCTGGGTGAAATCATCGCTCTTCAGCCGCAGGAAACCTGAAGAGGTTTTTACGACAAACACCAGTCCATTGGAATGGCACTCAACATGCAAAAGTGTTCCCTGTAATTGTCGTTCATCCGGTTCTGGAACGCGCAACACATCCTCTAGAGTTGGCGGGGTAAAATCATCGGTGGGAGGTAGATCCTCCGGATCCTTACCGCGAAGGGGCTGAGCGCCGATACGTCCTGATAGCCCGTCTCGTTTGGCCCGAGCCAGCCTTGCTCGTTGTTCTTCTATCTTGGTAATCGTGTCGATCAATCTCTTTGAGTGGTTGCGAACGCGTTCCTCAGCGTCAGACGAAGCTACTTGCTCAAGGAGAGGTCGGGCCGATTTGTAGTCGTCCTTATTCATGTAGAGTTGGCCCAACATGTAAGTGAAGTCGACGCGCCCAGGTGAGGTCCCGAGTGCTTGTCGTAACATCAAGATCGATTCATCGATATCGGTGTTTGTGACCAGGTTAATGAAAGCCAGCAGGTTGTACGACTCCGGAAAATCCGGACGGAGAGCGATGGCTTTCTTCAACTCAGTTCTAATCTTCTGAGCCGTCTCCAGTGAAAAACCGGAGCTCAACTGAATATCTTCCTGATTGGGCCGCGCCAGGATAAGCGCGTAGTAATAGTGAATGAGGTAGTTCTCGTAGTTCGCGGCCACCGCGCGTTCCAGGCTCAAACGAGCTTCTTGCAGCCGGTTTTGGCGAAATCGCAACATTCCCAGCGCCGCGTGGGCCAGGGCTAGATTCGGATCTAGTCGGAGGGCGTTTTGCAAATAGCTCTCGGCTTCGATTCGATTGCTATGGACCATCAGATCGCCAAGATAGGCTTGAGCTTCTGCCTCAGAAACTGGCCTGGCTGTCAGTTCGCTCTTACTCTCTAATTTGCGTTCGAAATGGCCGCGTACAATTGGGTATCGGTCCTGGCTAACGTATCGACGAAGCTCACTTTCCATTTCTTCAAAGCTGGTTTGGAATGCGGCAGGGAACGCGGTCTCTACCGGTACCTTCGCAGAAAGCAACTCGAGAAACTTTGTCACGTGAGAAATCCGCTGGGGATTTCTGTTCAAAATCAGGTAGTGTATGAGTGCCCACGATTCGGCGTAGAAGATGCTTTGCTTGTCGCTCTCGTTGTAATAAGGCGACTTGGTGTCGACTTCGAAAAGCGTTCGCAGTGGGAGCATCCTTTTTTGCCGAAGTAACTCAACGTGACTGGCTATGGGTCTACCGAGAATGACTTGCTGATCATTTGTGATAGTGAAAGTGCTGTAGTACTCGGCTAGCCCCTCGTTGAACCACGTAGGAGCATTTTCAATTGTGTTGTTGACGAGCAGGTGCGTGTACTCGTGAAAGATCACTGTGAATGGATCTTGATCGCCCTGAACCTCAGTTGTGAGCGTGATGTAGTTTACGTCCTGTCCCGGTTGGAAGTAGCCGGCATTACTATCACTCAATTTAAAAGGGCGGTAAGAAGTTTCACTTTTAAAAACGATGACGGTGGTGGGAGCAGGCGAACTTAACTTCACGCCCGGAAACATTCGAGAAATGACATCGCGAAACTGTTCCAGACGAGACGCAACCTGCGTAACTTGATCTTCGTTGCCATTACCGAGCACGAAGAAGTTTTTCGAGCGAACACTCACCCAACCGTCTTTTGCGAGAGCGGCAGTGTTGCCGACGCAAAGAACCATGAGCGCCAGGAGAATGGTGAGACGCTTAAGCATTGCTTGACGTGGCCAAGGACGAGGACGGGGAGTCGCCGGGGATTATACGGAAAAAAGCTGATGATTTATACCAATTTTTGGACCCCTGGAGTCCCTCCTTGGAGTGCGCCGGCCCGGCGGCGCTTTGTTATCCGGTCTGCTCGTGGTCGCGAGAAATTTTACCGTTATCCATTTTCTCCTCACACAATCGAGGGGCTAAAAAAGCGGCACCGGGCTGCCGCACTCCAAAGGCCCGCGATTTGGAGCGCGGGCCTTTGAAAGACTCAACTAAATTTCCTTTTTTATTTATTCTTCGGGTCCAGTGCAGGTGGGACCATGTAAAGCCGGAATCTTCTGACTGATGATTGGATACTTCGGAGCTTCGTCGATATTGATCTGGGTCCAATGCGCATATTGTTCTGGCACATTTGTATCGGCAAAGATTGCTTCCACCGGACATTCAGGAACGCAAGCGTCACAATCGATGCAGGTGTCGGCATTTATATATAGGCGATCCGTCAACTCATGAAAAGCTTCTACAGGACAAACAGCAGCGCAGTCGGTGTACTTGCAATCGACGCACAATTCAACAACTACGTAGGTCATTGGGGAAGTAAGCTCCTTTCGGTAATGCACAAATAGTTATTCACGAATGACTCGAATGTCAATAAGAAAATAAGGAAAGATAAAGAGAATAGTAGATGCAGAGCGCACCTGACAATCCGGCGGGAGGTATATCACACGTAAACGTCCTCTGTGTGCCCCTAGTGTCCACTGTAACTCTGTGGCGAGTACAAGTACCAGAAAACCATCACCACTGAGATACAGAGGAAACTAATGGTGCACAGAGTAGCGCGTTACGCTCCTTCGCTTGAACCCTTCTTCTGAAGCTTCCCAGGACCACTAATTGTCTGGTTAACCGTGGGATTGCCTTCGTAAGTCACTAAGGATGGGCCGGCGATCTTAATATCAAGTTCATCGCGTACGTCGACATCTATTTTCGATACACCTTTACTATCAACAACTCCTCGCGATGCGTGAAGCTTGTGGGTATCGATCCTGGCTGCACCGCTCGTATCAATGTCTATAACTTTAGTCACTCCGGAAACTTTTATTGAAGGCGCGCCAGACGAGTCGATCTCAAACTTTTCGTTTTTCATGCCAGAGATATCGATGGAACCTGCGCCGGAAACTGATAAGCCCTCTATATCGGGAACGGAGATTCGAATGACTACCGGTTCGTGGACAGAATAACTTTGAGAGTTTTTCAGATAGAGGACGCCACCATTGACCTCAGTTTCGACCATCGAGAGGATGTTATCGTCGGCCTCAACTTCAACGTCCTGGTCCTTCTGACATTGCACTTCAACAGTAAACGCGCCTTCTGTTGAGATTGATTTAAACGAGGCGAGGTCTCGCTTCTGTACTTCACGTTTGCCGGATCCTTTAACTCCCGAGTGCATGCCGTGTTTACAAGCGGCAACTGGGACAACCAGGATAATTGCCAGGAGCAAGTAAAGACTTTTCATGATCAATCTCCTACGGCTTCAGCTCTAGAAGTTATTGTTGACGGCGAGCGTATTCTAATGTTCGTGTCGTATTTTCAGTAACGCTGGACACAGGCTCTCCGAATGGTGTCGCTGGTGGCAATCGCAAATCCGTTATCGATTGAGCCGGAGGTAGGTGTCTTTGTTTTCCCGATGACGACGAAACAAGTTTCGACAGGTTTCGGAACAGTGAGAATTCAGTCACGATAACTACCAAAAAGCAGAAGAGCATGAATAGGCCAACCAAGTCGGGTGCCAGATTGGCCTCTGTCTTGAGGAGTGCTGTGCCGCCCAACATAATTCCCAACCCGCCCAGTCCGATGAGCGTCATTGCTATAACAATTATGCTCATCACGCCAACATTTCTTGCCGGTTCAGGTTCCTTCAGGCTGGTCCCACAGCGGTTACAGTAGCTTAATCCGGGGGTGACCGGGGCGCCGCAGCTTATGCAGTACATTTGCGATTCTCCTGTGTTCCGCAGTAATTCGATCTAACTAACGGCTGTCGCTCGCGGGAGGTTCAACATTTTCTGGTTCCAATTTGTCGGGGCGTCCCTCCATGGGCGTCCCTCTTGCCCTTATAAGAGCCTAATTGGGCGCCCAAAGTCGCGCGTCCCTGTTTGTTCAATCAGGGCCGCTCCAATTATCGAGTTGGGCGGCCACGGAAGGCCGCCCCTACTATCGGCCCGGTACGTAGGTAAGCCAGAAATAGATAGCCTGTCCGACGCCGATAAAGAAGCCAATTATTGCGCCGAATAATTCGATGGTTTTCAGGTGGTGCTGAGCGACCGACAATACCAACTCCTCTAACTTTTCGATGGGATAGTCGGACACCTTCTTGCGTACGAGTCCGCCGACGTCGAATTCTGCAATGGCAACCGGCAAGCGCTCGCGAGCAGCGTCAGTAATCCTTTCAACGAGCGCCGTGCTGGCACGTTGCATGGAATTTTGAGATACGTGGTCGCCCAGCCGTCCTATTGGTGAGATTAACAATCGCTCAATCTGTGAACTGAGAATAGCGTTGATGGTGCGCGCCGTATCTTCGTGCGACAGGAGACTCAACAAGCTTTTTGTCAGAAAAGCTTTTGCTTGTTGCGCAGTATCAGGATGCACCTGCGACATCACTTCTCCGAGCGTTTGCGGTCCCAAACGATCAAATAGATCCTGGAAATAATTTGAAATCGAGCTACCAAGTCCCTCACTGCGAACCAGGTCGAGCAGCCGGTTGGCGATTTGGCCCTTCAATTCCTCCAGTTTAGTTGAATCCAGTTGGCCCAAAATTTCATTGAGCGGTCGCTGCATAAGGTTGTCGATGGTCGAGTTGAGAAAAGCTTCGGCTTCCTGTTCGAATGCAGGACCACGCAGGTATTCCTCTATGCGATTTGGGAGCGTTTTATTTACGAGATCATCAACCTCACGATGAATGCGTTCGCGTGAAATGAAGATCTTTTTCAGCAGCGAGAGTTGTTCGTAGTAGTCATCTACTTCTGTCTTGATCAACGCGCCAATCTGTTTGCGTGTAGTTGGGCTGGTTGCGATGTCCGCCAGGTGTTGCACGATTGGCGGTACTTGCTGGTCGATTCTTTCTTTGATGAAAGCTATGGCGTCCGGTGTAAATGTTTCAGCCAATACGGCAGTGCTTTGGCCCAGGTCATCAAGGCGGCCAGAAACAAATTCACGAACTTTTTGTTCGAAGGCCTCATCGCTGATCGTTCTTTGCAATCGCTGTTGTAAAAACTGAAATGCCTCATCCACAGCGCCTGAGCTGACCATATCTCCGAAACGACGCTGCATGAGTTCGTCGACCTGTTTGTCGATGAAAGTCTCGATTGCAGTTGCAGTCTGCTCACTCTTCAACATGTCAGCGATGTATTCAGCCAGTCGATATTGCAACGCCGAAATTGTGTCGAGGATCGGACCACGCGCCTGCGAAGGTAAGGCGTCGATGAATGATGGATAGACTCTTGACAGGAGGTCGTTAGTGTAGACACCGACGAAATCTTCGACTTTACGTTGGAAGAAGCTTGTCTCGAACAACGCATCGAACACCGTCTGTTGCGATACGAGCTCGTTCCCTACGGCGTTGCCTATCGACTGCGCTAGTTTCTCGCGATGTCTTGGGATCATTCCCTGCGGCCAAAGTGTCAGGCCAAATAACTTTACTGATTTGTACGGGTGAAAAAGCATCCAGATCGCGAGCCAGGCCGCACCGTATCCGTGAACGGTCGCTACGACGACGATACCCGCAGCGATCAGCAGTTTGAATGTGACGGGATTTATGGTCTCACTCCTAAATGATCGTTCTTAAAGATTGCCGCGATGCTAAACGGCATTTTGACTTATCGTCAAATAACAATCCTAATAACGACAAGCACGTGAGACAAGATTCACAGGATTGACAAGTGTCGGTGGTCCGCTTCAGAGATGAGAAAGTACATCGTCAACAATCTCGGGTCGATAACGCTGCCGGGCATAAATTTTCTCGGCAGCAGTGCTCGACCTCTTCTGCCGGACCGCGGGCGTCCTCGCCGGCTGCCCCGCCCCAAGGAGAGGTATGGTCAAAATCGGTACTTGCAAATCACTGGGCAGCCGGCGAGGACGCCCGCGGTCCAACAGAAGAGGTTGAGCATTCGTCAAGGGTTATAATCCTGTCGAGGTTTCTAACGGGTAACCGGCATTCACCCATGCGCTCGTTCCGCCAGTGACATTTAGAAGATTATTGAAACCCACCGATTCCAGCAGACTAGCGGCCGCACTGGACCGGTAGCCACCAGCACAGATAACCGCCGTTGGTTCATCACGATTCATACTCAACCGGTTGACATCTTGACCTAAAGGAGACGTAAGAGCTCCGGGAATATGACCACTCTGATATTCCATAGGTCGGCGCACATCAATTATTTGACGCAGCCTTTGGTCTTTAAGCAGTTCATTCAATTGCTCAACCGTAACCTGCTTTATAGACGCGACAGGCAGACCGGCTTGCTTCCAGCTTTCTAGGCCGCCGTTCAGATAGCCACGAACATTCTCAATACCGACACGGGCCAGGCGAACCACGGCTTCGTCAATTTGTGCATTTGTGTCTGCGATAATGACAATCTCCGCGGTAAAAGGGATAAGGCTGCCGGCCCACATGGCAAACTGGCCACCCAACCCAATATTGATCGAACCGGCTACGTGAGCAGCGCCAAAGTCGGAGCTGGACCGAATATCCAGAAGCACGTGCCCTGCATCACGTAGACGCAAAACCTCATTTGCTTCCAGCGGTTTTGGTGGCACGAGTTCGGCAAGATCGCGCGCACCTGAGCGATTGATCTCAGCGTCCCTGGGGAAGTAAGCAGGTGCTTCAGGAAGATCCGCAGTCATCATCGCGACAAACGCTTCACGGCTCATCGGTTGCAATGCGTAGTTGTATTTACGTTGTTCGCCAATGGTTGAGGAAGTCTCTTTTGACATGTTCTTTCCGCACATCGACCCGGCTCCATGCGCCGGGTAAACCTCAACCTCATCGGCAAGCTTCAAAAGCTTTTGATGCAAACTGTCGTAAAGCATTCCGGCCATTTGCTGCGGCGTGTAGCCTTTGCCGCCCGCAAGGTCAGGACGCCCAACATCGCCGATGAAAAGCGTGTCGCCGGTTAACACCTTCTGCGGTTGATTTGACACGGTAGTATCGATGACAACGATTGAGATTCCCTCTGGAGTATGACCTGGCGTTGTCAGAACTCGAAGAATGACGTCGCCCAGCGAGATCTCATCGCCCTCTTTGACACTCCGGTGTTCAAACTCGGCATTGGCGCTTTCTCCGAAGACGATTTCAGCTCCAGTGCGAGCGGCAATTTCATGGTGGCCGCTAACGAAATCAGCGTGCAAGTGAGTTTCAATGACGTACTTGATCTCAAGGCCCTGTGCTTCAGCTTCTTCAAGGTATTCGTTGACGTCGCGTTGCGGGTCGATCACCGCCGCTTCGCCTTTGGATCCAATTAAGTACGAAGCATGCGCCAAACACCCGAGGTAGAATTGTTTGAAATACATATTCGTTTCTCTGGTAATAGTTTAATTCAGGTTGAAGACTCGCGGCATTTTGCCAAACAATAACTCTTCAATATCCCCGTAAAGAATATGTTCTAGATGTCCTATTGGTCCTATTCTTCCGGCAATTTATAGTACTCCCGTCCGGGTTTTAACGGTCTGAGCATCCAATATGGTCGTCTTGTTCGGTCAGGAGAATACGTATCCGCGGGACGAGTCATCGCTAACCACTTCTTGTAAACGTCACGAGACTTTTGCGTGTCAACAAAAACGTCGCCCGGCCGATCTTCGGCAAGCGCTGGGCGAACTCGAACCGCCTGATGCCAGCAGTGCATTCCTGAGATTGGATCTGGATGGACCGGAAATGTCATGTTTTGATGAACCCCCGCATCCTTCCACCAGATACGCAGCGTATCTGCATCTTCCGATTCGTATGGTTCAATCCCTTTCTCGCGTCGCAAAGCCCACTTGCTATCTTTATGTTTTAACTTAACAGTGGCCATCAATTGTCGCTGACCTTCATCGGTTAATTTCCAGCGACCCATGTGATGACTACAAGCGACGATGCCTGGTCGAATTCCCTCGGTCACCCAGGCTGGCACAACGTAATAGCCGATCTCCGTTTCAACTCTTACGAGGTCGCCAGTGTAGATATTCATCTTGTCAGCGTGAGAAGGATGCATCCACAAAGGATTTGTGTGCGCAATTTCATCAAGCCATTTCGAGTTTGCACTTCGCGTGTGAATTTGAACCGGAAGTCGAAAAGTTGAGATTAGGATAGTTTGGTCTTTTTCAAGATTGTCGGGATGGACGTGACTCCTAAAATAGGTTGGTATCGCGAGCTCGGGCCAACCCCAGTCTTTCAGAGTGGTCGAAAAAAATTCGAGCTTGCCACTCGGTGTTGGGAAGCCGCGTTTGATCTCACCGCCGACGCGAATTCCTACGAGCCGCCTTCCTTCGGTATCGCCGTCTGGCAACGGCAACGGGACGATGTTTGGCCCAGCCGTTTTAGGAGCGCGCGTATAGATTCGTCCAAAATAATCTTCGCGCGCGTCGTCGAGTTCTTCGGCTGCAACCGTCTCATCATAAAGTGCGCCGACCTTTTCTTTTACTTCAAATGCTCCGTACCGACGCATGAATTGCAATGGAGTTAGACCCTCGGCAGCAGCTTTCTCAGGTAGTCCGGGTACGGAGTTGTTAAAGATCCATTCATAGTACTCGTCGATTCCGAGTCGGGTGCCAGGATTGGATTTTGACTCGGCAAATGCACGAATACCGAGACTGCCATCCGGATCAATTCTCCAGGTTAGTTCTAACCAGAACTCGTTCTCCTCCCAGACTTCACCCGGATTCACCTCGCGGGTGTCAGAAACAGTTGACCCCTCCCGTTGCTTTAATGCCTTCATAACAGGTTGGCGAAAGCCGAGCCATTGCGAGTCGTGAGTTTCGTACGAATGTAGATCGTGCCGTTCTGAACCAACGCCCATCGGCAGGATATAGTCTGCATAGTATGCAGTCTCGTTCCAGGTTGGTGTCAGAGCAACGTAGCAACCAACCAGGTCGGGATCGGTAAGCATTTCAATCCATGAAAAGCCATCCGGATTAGTCCATACGGGGTTGTAAACACGAGTGAAATAGACATCGAGTTTTGCGCGACCGTCTTTCAAGAAGTGCGGTAGCAGGAACGACATCTCATTCATTGAGAGTGGATACTCGCGAGGCCACGTAGTCTCGTTCCACATGTTCGGGTGAGGCGGAGTGTAGATTGGTCTTGGCACAAACTTATTCCAGGCGTTGGGATAGACGCCGCCTTCAGTTGCGACAGCACCTAACAATGCGTTGAGCATGAAGAGAGCGCGCGCAACAGTCCAACCTCCACTAACGCCGGAAGCGACGCTGCGCCAGTTATGACTTGAGAATCGAGTACCAGCAGTGCCGACAAGTTTCGCTACTTCTTCGATAGTGTGTGCCTCGACACCCGATTCTTTGGCAGCGAAATCGAAAGTGTATTGAGCGTACTCAGCTTTTAGCGCCTTTTCAAAAGTTTCAAATGTAGGTTCAAGTTCTGGCGACTCGGAAGAGAGAAACTCCTGCCAGTTCCACCACTTCCTCACGAACTCGCGGTCGTACAGTTGGTTTTGAATCAGATAATTGGCGATGGCTAACAGGATTGCGGCTTCTGAGCCAGGGTAAGGAGCGATCCAGTGGTCGGCATGAGTTGCCGTATGCGACAACCGCGTGTCAAAGACAATCAGCTTCGCGCCATTCGCTCGACCATCAATTATCCGTTGTGCATGTGGGTTGAAATAATGGCCCGACTCGAGATGCGCACTGATCAGCAGGATGACTTTTGCGTTGGCGTGATCAGGACTCGGACGATCGAGCCCCATCCACAGTTGATAACCTTCGCGACTGCCTGAGGAGCAGATGTTTGTATGAGAGTTATGACCGTCGATTCCCCAGGCAGCGAGGATACGTTCGGTGAATCCATCTTCCCCTGGTCTACCAACGTGATACATGATCTCTTGACGCCGATTTTCGACGATTGCTTTTCTGATACGGGCGGCAATGTCGTCGAGCGCTTTGTCCCAATCGACGCGCTCCCACTTTCCTTCGCCTCGTTCGCCTGTGCGCTTCATCGGGTAGAGGATTCGGTCAGGATCGTAGACTTGATTTAGTGTTGCTGGACCTTTGGCGCAGTTGCGACCTCGAGATCCTGGATGTTCTGGGTTACCTTCGAACTTCTGTACTTCGCCACTTACTTTGTCGATATAGGCGAGCAGACCACAGGCTGACTCGCAATTGAAACAAGTGGTGGGAACGAGTGAGTAGTGGCGTTCTTTTCGTTTGGGCCACGCACGCGAGTCGAGTTCGGTCCAATCGTCCCAACGTTCTTTAGGAGGGAATGCCGCCAGATGATTGCGGCTTGGGCCCGGATAGAAGGTTTCACTGGTACCCTGTTGGAGATCTTTTGTCGTTTTAGCCATTCTCAGAGTCTGTTTCTTCGTTGATTCTTGAAATCCAATAGTTTGGCTCCCGAGAGATGTGCATCACCGCTAAACTTTCAATTTGTTCATCTTTAATTCGATAAATGACTGCATAAGGAAAGCCTCTCGCGCGGCACGTCGAATCGAGGCAGTTATGATTGTCCAAGCTCGTGGTAGAGATAAGATTCGTTTAATAACGCGATCCATCTCATAAGCGAAAGCCTCTCCAGGTGTGTGGCTGATGCTTGAATAATAATCGGTAGCTTGTTGAAGCTCTCGTATCGCGTGAGGATCGAAATAAAAGCTAATTTACTCATCGTTAAATCTAGATCTAGGTCTAGCCATCACCTCTTCGCCAGGGATTCGTAGCACATTGCGCTGTCGATAATTCAATTTTGTGATTCTCAGTCTAACACGAGGCTGGGTTCCAATTAACTGAAGATGGAGTCAACTCGCATCTCCCATCCAGGCAGAGCTGGAAGAGCCTCAGCGATATCACTCAAGCCGTAAACTGTTGGAGTGTCAGGATCAGTCGAGCGGTAGACTCGCACCACCTTTTCGCGCAAGACATCAACATCCCACACTACCAAAGTGCCGGCGGCAAAATAATCCGCGCGCTTTTGAGCCATGCGCCGTTCGGCGGCTGGTCCATAATCGTCAGAACTCCGCACTTCAACCGCCAATACTGGTGCTCCTTCAAGAAAGAGACCTCCGCGGAGTTCGCCTTTGAAGAATGCGGTGTCCGGACTAAACGAACGCCGGTGAGGAAGATTGACGATGAAACCAACGTTGTCCGGGAAAGCATAGCCGCCTCCCACTCGTGTTTCGTATTCGCTCAAGCTGATAAATATTTTGCCCGCAGCTCTGCCGGGCACACCTCCGGTTGGTGGCATGAGGACCAACTCTCCATTTATAAGTTCTGCTTTGCCGTGCTCAGGGACGTGATAGAGGTCGTCCACTGTGGCTTCAGGCTTGGTAGTCATGTGCGAAACCTCTGCGAGGGCAGTATAACGCGAAAGCCAAATCATCTCAGCGTCTCGGTGCCTCTGCGTGAACTTCTTACTAACTGGCCAAAAGGATTTTACGCAGAGATGCCGAGACGCTTAGTTTCACGCAAGCGGCACTGATTGGCCGGCCTGTACATAAGCATTCTCGTATAGCACCAGTCCGACAAGAGCCAGCGGGGCGCCAGCAACACCGTAAGTTGGTGAGATCATATGCAGAAGTGCAAGCCAGGGCAGCAGCCCACCGAGCGCCGACAGGATCGTTCCAAACAGAAAGTCACTCCTATAACGGCCCCGCACCATTTCCCAGATCGCGAGGCGCGCGTGCGCCGTAGGGTGTGTTAACGAGACCTCGCCCCAGATTAAAAGTAGATGAAGTAAACTCGTAATAGCCAGGACCCAGGTTAAAGTTTCATGCACGGGCACCGGCCTCGTCGTTTGCAGCTGAACGTAAATAGAAACTGGCAGCAGCACAGCCGAACCCAGTAACAGAGACTGGACCAGAAGGTGTGGCGGCAGCAGTGGGTTTTGCCACATGTCCCGCGCTTTTGCTTGCGCGAACAGATACGCAGTGTAGATCGCGGTCATGACTCCTAATGGAATTCCCGGAATCATCAACCAACTTTGCATTGTGTTAGAGCCGATCCAGCTCGCGATAAAATGAAGCGCAAGGACGAGTGTATAGCCGGCAATAATAAAGGCGCCCTTCACGAGCCAGCTGCGCCATTGAGGTTTCGTGAAGATCAGATAGAAACGTTCTGGATGTTCAAGGTCCCAGATCAAAAGTCCGCCGGTTAGCGCGAGAAACGCTCCCGACAATACCGGCGTGGCCCAGAGCCATATTGGGTTCGTCGGGCTCAAGAAGCCGAATAGAACGAGAATGGCGGCGACCAAATAAACTCCGGACGCGATGCCTTTGGTCCAAGTGTAAAGACTGACTCTCCAATCCCACGGAATTGTATGGGGGACGTCGTAGGCGAGCAGAGCTGCTGCAGATGAGTTGCTAAAGGCGGGATTACCGGAAACTACGTGTCCGGATGAAGCGAGTTGCTCACTCCACATGAATAGTCCGCCATCGGGCCGTTTTGCTGCCAGCGGATCCAACGTAGCCTGGTGCGCGCCTTTGTAAAAAAGCTTTGGTAGAGTTTCTTTTTCCGGCCGGCGCACCGAAACGCTTTCACGATTGACGATTTGAGCGACGTAAGATTCGGGATCGTTCATGTCGCCGACTAGTATTGCTTGAGTTGGACAAACTACAACGCAAGCCGGCTCCAAACCTACATCGATGCGGTGTGCGCAGAAATTGCACTTCTCTGCAGAGTGATCCTCAGGATTAATGAAGATCGCATCATAAGGACATGCTGCCATACAGGCTTTGCAACCGATACAAATCGACTTATCAAAGTCGACAATGCCATCGTCGCGCTTGAACATCGCAGTGGTCGGGCAGGCAGTCACACAGGGAGCGTGAGCGCACTGGTTGCATCGAGTGACTTGATGGACTCGGCGTGCCTGTGGAAAGACTCCAACATCGACGTGCTTAACATAGGTACGAGTGACAGACAGCGGAACAAGGTTTTCCGACTTGCACGCAGTTGTACAGGCATGACAGCCGATACAGCGGGTGTGGTCAATCACCTTGGCCCACTTCATCTGATGGGTCGATTCGTCCATGACTCTGCGGAATATACCACAGTGATCAGGGACCAGAGTTAGGGGTCAGGGGACGAGGAAGAACTATTGGATAGTTAGGAGTTGATATTTGAGAATTGTTACTTGTACTCGACCTCTGGCACTGGCCTCCGATCGCTGAAATAACTACTCTCAAATATCAAATGATAATTATCCAATACTACTTCGAGCCAACTGACGGGTGGCCCTGAACCCCGATCCCTTCCTGTTGACAAATCTCGCTGGGAGGACGAAATTAAGACTGCGTTCGTTCTACCCCCGTAAAGGACTCTTATAATGAAGCCCATTAAAATAGCGCTATTCATTGCGACGCTGGTAGTCGTGGCCTTTATCACCGGGTGCAATTCGGCCGAAAGTAAGTTGGCCAATAACCAGGAAAAATCAAAAACTGCTACCCCAACGACAACGCCTTCTGATGGCGCTCGTCGTATTACAATCACCGAACTCAAAGAGTTGCAGAAGAAGAATGCGGTTTACATCATCGATGTGCGCAATCAGTCTTCATATGATGCCGGCCATATCCCGGGCTCAGTACTCATTCCTAATACTGAAATTCTCACTCACATTGACAAGCTTCCACGTGACAAGATGATTGTCACGTACTGCTCTTGACCCAACGAACACACGTCCGCCAGTTCGGTGGTCACAATGAAAACAAAAGGAATCGAAAACGCGGCAGCATTACTCGGTGGTTTCAACGAATGGCAGAAGGAAGGCCTTCCGGTCGATAGGAAGCAATAAGGTCAGCTAATACAACCGCTAGCGAAGCGACCAGACGCCACGCTCGACAAAGCGACTGTGAGAAATCATAGCGTAGAGTCGAATGTGGCATCCGGTCGCTGCGTTCGCGGTACTGTACTGGTTGTTCGCCAATCCTCAAATCAGGTTTGCGGGACTGTCTGTGTAACAAGTGCGGGCAATGGTGTAAGCACTCTTGCCGCCGGGACACAAAGGACCGGGCAGGGAGCGTTCCTGATTACCCGCTCTATATCTGAACCAAGCACAGGATTACCACCAAACAGTGAGGTGTGAACTCCGGTGCCGATTACGATTAGATCGGTTTCGAGTTCAGCCGCTTTTCTAATGATCTCCTCATAAGGCCGACCCTCGGAAATGTGGGTTGAGGTACGTGGTCCATCTTTGCGAGCCAGCTGGGCCATTCGCTCAGAAACGTAACTGCGAAAACGTGTGAGTGCGGCAATGCCGCCTTCGGGAAATACCGCCGAAATCTGATCGAAGTAATCTCCAATAACATAAAGGGCATGTAGCTCGGCGCCCACATGATTCGCCATTTGACCGGCCAGTTGCGTCGCGGCAACCGCAGACGGTCGGAAGTTTGTGGCCAGCAAAATACGCTTGAGATGAATATGGCTCTGTCCCTGACGATGCTGGACGAAGTCTCGCTGCGGAGGCTTCATTACGAGCACAGGGCAACCAGCGCTGGCGATAATATCTTCAGCCATCGACCCGCCGAGTGCTCGCGAGAGGCCTTTGCGCGCACGCGTCACGATTGTTATTAGATCGATCTCGTGATCCATGGTGCTCTGCGCTATTGCTTGGGAGGGTTCGCCTTCAACCACGTATGGATCAATCTCGATGCCTGTGAGTAACGGGTCAGCAAGAAGATTTTTGAGTTCGTTTCTAAGTTGCAATAGCCAACGATCTTCGTTGTTCTCAAACAAGTGTTCAGGTGCTCTTAGGATATCCGCAGGCACCTTCCCGTTCTGTACATTTAGCACAATGACCCGGCCCCGTCCGTCCCGCGCAAAAGCCGCGGCGTACTTCAACGCAGTAAGAGAGTTACTCGAGAAATTGTAAGGAAACAGTATGTTTCTGAACGGATACATCGGGTAATGAGAAGTTGTATTGGAACCGAGCTCAACTTCTGTCCGGCGAAACTAGATCAGCTGCGGCGAAGATTCAAGTTGAGTCAGTTGTCAGTACCGGAACGCGGTAGCGTCGGGTGAGCTGCGAGATATCATCAACTCTTTAGATCACAAGGCTGACCCGACGCTACCGCGCTCCGGTACTGACTTGGACTCGTTGATCATTTTACTTCCCCTTTTTGCTGGTTCCATGCCAAACTCCGCTAGCATTCCCTGGGTCATCTGACAAAACACGATAGTACAGCTCAACGGATTTCGGAGGCGACAACTTGCTTCGAGGAATTTTTCGCACAAAGAGCCTTGACGATATTCTCGCGCACCTTGGTGATGAAGCTCACTCGTTAAAAAGATCGCTGGGAGCGTTCAATGTAACTCTGCTTGGTATCGGCGCCATCATTGGTGCCGGCATTTTTGCCACCGTAGGAACTGCGGCCGCAGGCGACGCGTTTCGTCCGGGTGCAGGTCCATCCTTGATGTTGTCGTTCTGTATCACTGCAATCGTCTGCGCTTTTACGGCATTGTGTTACGCGGAGATGGCGGCGATGGTGCCAATCTCAGGTTCGGCGTACACCTACTCTTACGCCACGCTCGGTGAATTGGTGGCGTGGATCATAGGTTGGGACCTGATACTCGAATATGCAATTGGGAACGTCGCTGTTGCTATTAGTTGGGCCAATTATTTCCGCTCGTTCCTCGAGACTCTGGGCATCGATATTCCACAGTGGTTGTGCACCGATTTCAGAACAGCGAGAAAAATTCCGGGACTGCTCGAGAGTGCTCCGCATATCTTTGGCGTGCCGATCGTCTTCAATATCCTGGCATTTGGTATTGTCGCCTTGATCACCATCGTTCTCGTTTGGGGAATTAAAGAGTCGGCGCAATTCAACGCGGTGATGGTCGGTATTAAGATCCTGGTCCTGCTCTTCTTCATCGTAATGGCGCTCTACTACGTTTCTCCAGCCACGATGGCCCAGAACTGGCAGCCGTTTCAACCGAATGGTTGGGGAGGAACCCTGGCGGGGGCGGCCGTTGTCTTTTTTGCATATATTGGCTTTGACGCCGTCTCAACAGTTGCAGAGGAAACTAAAAATCCATCCCGAGATCTGCCGATTGGCATTATCGCGTCGCTGGTGGTCTGTACAATTTTCTATGTAGTAGTCGCCGGCGTTTTTACGGGAATGCTTCCTTATAGCGATCTCGTGCGCAGGCTAGCAACCGAACAAGCTGAACCTTTAACAATGGCATTGGACCATGTCGCCCCGGGACAAAAGTGGGCCACCGGAATTGTCGCCTTTGGTTCCGTAGTTGCTCATACGGCGGTACTACTGGTCTTTCAACTAGGTCAACCGCGTATCTTCTTCTCGATGGCGCGTGATGGACTGCTTCCACCTGTCTTTTCAAAGGTCCATCCAAAATTCAAGACTCCTCACGTGACCACTATCTTGACAGGTGTTGTTGTCGGTGGATTCTCAGCGGTAATGAGCATCGACGAGATGGTCGATCTGACAAACATCGGGACGCTGTTCGCTTTTATCCTGGTTTGTATCGGCATCACGATTCTGCGTTACAAAGAGCCACTGCGAGCGCGACCATTTAAGGTTCCATTTGGGCCATGGATTTTGCCAATCGCCGGCGCAATATCATGTTTGTTCCTTATGTATTACTTGCCGCCTACGTCCTGGTGGCGCTTTGTAGCATGGTTGATGATCGGATTATCGATCTATCTCTCGTACGGCTACGCAAAGAGTGAACTTGGCCGAAAGGTTGATAGACCAAGAACCACGCCGGGTTGGTTGATGCTTGCCGGATCAGGCTCCTTTTTGATCGCCGTAGGGATTTTAGCGGTGCCACACACCGCAAGTCGTGCGGAGTTGATCGGTCAGATGTCTGCCGGCAACGTTCGCACAACGCTGGCGATAGGCTTTATCGTCATTGGAATATTATTAGCGATCGTGGGAACGATAATCGGAGCATCGAAGGGCTCGGGTGATGTTAGTCCCAGGTCGCGTTAACACCTTCTCTGTGCCACCTATGTGGTGGTGGCGTCTGTGGTGGTGGCTCAATTTGTAAGACCAACCACTACGGAGACACGGAGAACACAAAGGCCGCACGGAGAAATCCACTCGAAATAGCCAAAGAAACTACTAGCTTTTGCGGACAGCTGCTGGGAATGATTTCCGCACGTCACTCAGAACTATGAACGCACTACCA
The DNA here is from genome assembly GCA_035646955.1 of Pyrinomonadaceae bacterium. Lineage (GTDB taxonomy): Bacteria > Acidobacteriota > Blastocatellia > Pyrinomonadales > Pyrinomonadaceae > PSRF01. The sequence goes on along the minus strand of DASROI010000162.1, from coordinate 3,925 downwards.
ATTATCCTCGGGGCTCTTTGTGTCATCGCGATCGCGTATCGCTATTACTCGGCATTCATCGCAGCAAAAGTGCTAGCGCTTGACGATAGTCGTCCGGTTCCATCTGAGACGATGTACGACGGACACAATTATTATCCAACCAACAAGTGGGTCTTGTTTGGACATCACTTCGCGGCCATCTCCGGCGCTGGACCATTGATTGGACCAGTGCTCGCAGCGCAATTTGGATTTCTACCAGGATTGCTATGGTTGGTCATTGGAGTCTGTTTAGGTGGCGCGGTGCACGATTTCATGATCATGGTCGGCAGCGTGCGCCGCAAAGGCAAATCCCTGGCTGAAATGGCTCGCACGGAGATTAGCCCTCTCTCAGGCTTAGTAGCAGCAGTGGCGATTCTTTTCATCGTGGTCATTGCACTCGCAGGCTTAGGGCTGGTGGTAGTCAATGCATTGGCCGAGTCAGCCTGGGGTACGTTTACCGTCGCATTCACAATTCCGCTCGCGCTCTTCATGGGCCTTTACATGTATCGTTTTCGCAAAGGGAAAATTGCGGAAGCGAGCATCATCGGTGTCGTGGGATTACTGTTTGCTGTTTACCTTGGTGGTCGAATTGCCGACTCGTCTTTAGCTGCAACCTTCACTCTTTCGCGCAACTCTTTGATCGTTATTATGGCGGCGTATGGCTTTATCGCCTCGGTCCTCCCCGTCTGGATGCTGCTCTGTCCGCGCGATTATTTATCGTCTTATCTGAAGATTGGCACGATTGCGTTTTTGATCATCGGCGTGATCCTGGTCCATCCGAATCTCAACATGCCGGCGTTCACTCCATTTACCGGCGGTGGTGGGCCAGTAATTCCCGGCAAGCTTTATCCGTTTGTCTTTATCACTATCGCGTGTGGCGCGATATCGGGTTTTCATGCGCTCATCTCATCGGGCACCACTCCGAAGATGATTGCAAAGGAGACCGATACCCGGATGATTGGTTACGGCGGAATGTTAATGGAGGGAGTAGTTGGGGTGGTCGCTCTGATTGCCGCTTGCTCACTCTATCCTGGTGATTATTTCGCGATTAACACCGCGCAAGGTACGGACTCACAAAAAGCGGCCTACACGCGAATGGTGGATTCTCATGGTGCTGAAGAATTCAATCTTAAGCCGCAAGAGATTGATCGACTTGAGCAAGAGTCAGGAGAAAAAAATCTACGTGGTCGCACCGGTGGAGCGGTCACGCTGGCAATCGGCATCGCCAAGATCTTTTCGGGTATACCGGGTTTAGGTGGATTCATGAAGTACTGGTACCACTTCGCGATCATGTTCGAGGCGCTGTTCATATTGACGACGATCGATACCGGTACTCGAGTGGCAAGATTCCTGGTGGGAGAGTTTGGCGGCAGATTCTACAAGAAACTTGAAGAGCCAAACTGGCTGCCAGGCTCAATTGTTACTTCAGCAGTGGTCGTAACTGCATGGGCGGCGTTCATCTTTTCCGGATCGATATCTACGATCTGGCCCATGTTTGGCATTGCGAATCAACTGCTCGCTGCGGTGGCATTGTGTGTTGCTACGACGATTCTGATCAACTCCGGAAAAGCTCGATACAGCTGGGTGACACTTGTCCCATTGAGTTTTGTAAGTAGCACGACGCTGGTTGCCGGTTTCAAATCAATTACAGATATCTTTTGGCCCATGACTCTAAAGCCCGAAACGGCGGTGCAGGGTTACATCAATACATCTCTAACCGCCATCATCATGACTGCCGCAGTCGTAATCATGGCCGACTCTATTAAACGCTGGCTCGCCCCCCGCCCTCGTCCCGCCTCTTAAATCTCTGCGTCACTCGGCGTAAGAATCAACCCAAACCATTTCAACGCAGAGCGACGCAGAGGCGCAGAGTGCGCAGAGTGACAGCCGACTTGCAGCCTTCCTTTACTTGCATTAACCTTACCGTGTGCGTGACGGAACGCCGCCTGTCCGCGGAAAGGGCTAAGCCCACCGACAAAAACTAATCGACTACGCAAAGCGTACTCCTTCGCCTGCTGCTGCGGACCCCAGGCATAACCCGTTCAACGGAAGAGGAGATCGCTTATGCCTATTCAACAACTTCCCCGTCACCCGTCTCTCGAAAACCTTCGTAAACAAGCCAAGTCGCTTCATCGTGCCGTGATCTCGAAAGATCCGGTTGCCTTAAGTACGGTGAGCGAGTTCCGTCCGCAACAGGATCCTCAAACCTTTAAGCTCTCGACTGCTCAATTAGTTCTGGCTCGTTCATACGATTTTCCCAGTTGGGCCAGACTAAAAGAATATGTGCGGGTAGTTGGTCAGCGCAGTTTCAACCCTCCTACTGAAACGGACGAAGCTGAACCACTGGCCGATCGTTTTGTGCGTTACGCATGTCTTGATTACCAATCCGACCACAGCAGCAGGCGGTTCCGTGCGCGTGAATTGTTTGAGGGTAACAAAACAATAGTAGATGACGATTTTTACGTCGCAGTAACGGTTGGTAAGGTCTCAACAGTCAAAGCCATGCTGGAGCGCGAACCTATTCTCGCAACCAAGCGAGGTGGACCGCACAATTGGGAACCCATTCTCTATGCGGCTTACAGCCGATTTGATGGAGACGAGAAAGACTATTCCACGCTTGAAGTTACAAGGTTGCTGTTGCGACACGGCGCCGATCCAAATTCATTTTTCCTTTGGGACGGAGAGTACCTCTTCACCGTATTGACCGGTGTATTTGGAGAAGGAGAGAGGGGACCAATACATCAACCGGAACATCAGTACTGTCGGCCGTTGGCCAGGCTACTGCTCGAAGCGGGTGCGGATCCAAATGACAGCCAGACGCTCTACAATCGAATGTTTACTGGAGGCATAGAACATCTCGAGTTGTTGTTTGAATTCGGCCTGGGATCGACTGAGAAAGCGAGTTGGTTTAATCGCATGGGCCAACCAACGCAAACGCCAGCAGAGATGTTGCAGCAGCAGCTTGCATGGGCCGCGAAGTACGGACAGTTCGAGCGTGCACGTTTGCTTGTGGAGCACGGTGTTGACGTCAATCAACCCGACAGTCGCTTCAATCGTCCACCGTTGGAGCTGGCTATACTGCATGGAAATCAGAAGATTGCAGACTATTTGTTAGACCATGGTGCAAGGCGAGTGGTCTTTGATCCGCTTGATGAGTTTGCAGCTGCGTGTCTTGCCGGAAACGAAGACAAAGTGAATGCGATGTTGCAGCTTGACGGTGAGTTGACCGAGAAGCTCGGAGACCATCGGGTTGGCCTGCTTCAACTGGCGGCGGAGAGTGGAAAGTTTGATGCGATCCGTTTGATGGCCAAACTGGGATTTGATTTGAATTCGGTAAAGAGAACAACTGCTCTTCATCATGCGGCGATGACGGGGAACGTCGAGATGGCGAAGTTACTTATCGAGCTTGGGGCGAATCCATTAGTGCGGGACCAGGAGTTCAATGCGTTTCCGCGCGGCTGGGCCGAATTCGGTCAGAAGCTCGAGGTGGCCGAGTATCTCAAGCAGTTTGAAGAAGGAGCTTAGGGGTCTGGGGCCGGGGGCCAGGGCCGGAAAGTAATTGATATTTCCTCGGCAACGCGGAATCCCCCATCGCGGCAGCGTGTGGCTCGTTCAAGTCCTTTCTACCAGCACGGATCTAATTTGGAGATCGCGAATCCCACATCGCGGCAGCGTGTGGATCGTTCAAGTCCTTTCTACCAGCTAGCACCAACCCCAAACTCTCGCGAATCCCACATCGCGGCAGCGTGTGGTTCGTTCAAGTCCTTTTATTAAAGAGCCCTTTCTAATTTTACGAAGGGTGGCCTACAAAAATGACTTGAACGATCCACACGCTGCCGCGATGTGGGATTTGCGAGAGTTTGGGGTTGGTGCTAGCTGGTAGAAGAGACTTGAACGATCCACACGC
>DASROI010000161.1:0-22211 GCA_035646955.1 Pyrinomonadaceae bacterium | reverse complement strand
CTTCAGGATACTTCTGCTTAATGGTTGGCGGTGGAGTCGTGAAGGTCCACGTCACTTCACTGGTAGTTTGCCCGCCATTCTGCGATCTCGTGCCAGCCGGAACTGTAGCGGTGTAACGCGTCGCCATGGGAAAGCGAACATGAGGTTCAAAAAGTATTGTATTGGTCCCAATCCAACGCCATTTGCCTGGTATCTCAGGCGAGAGTTTCACCGGCACGTTTGCGGCCGCCTCTCCCTGCGAGCTCACGGCGATCATTGCCTGCGAGAAAGTCACGCTGAGACTGGGAGCGAGAGGGACGTCACCTTCCGGTGAGTAGCGCAGCACCCGGAGCTCTCCAACGCTCGCCTCAGGTGCTGCAACATTTTCAGTAGCTGGAAACGCGACGTTTATTGTCTTGCCGGTTAAGGGCGGCGGCAGCGAACGCTCGCGAAAAGCGAATGGCTGTTGATCGGGCGTGTCCATTCTGAGTGGTGCAAGTCGTCGCAGAATGTTTGCGATCTGCATTTTTGACAGCGGAGTAGTGGTTGGTGGCGCTTTCTTCTCGCGTGCTTCCGGTTGACTGGGGCCCTCGCTCACACGAAATTGCAAACCAGTTGCATTCGTATCTTGTGGTTCATCGACGTTGTTCGGGTTGTCGTGCTGGATGATTTCGGGGTCCAAGTTGAGAGCGATTACACGTGGTGTGATCAGAGAACCGAAGACGAGGCACACTACGACGAACAGAGAGAGAGCAACATGCAGACGCAACATGAGGTTTTTACTCCTCGAACAGTAGAGTCTAACGAGCGTAAGGCTGAATGAGAGGGAGACGAAATGTTTGTCTCGGAGCCTTAGACGCTATTCCGGGCGCTTGCGTTGACAGACAAAGGAAAAAATTTTTTTAGCCCTGGCCTTCGATGCCTTTTATGTGAGTAACGTAGTGAGGAGTGCGCGACCGCGCCGGTCAGTATGTGTCCCTGCTATAGGGAGACGACTATGGACCAAGCCTTATAAAGCAAGTGGATTGCGAATGGCCGTCCCGACTTTTGTTGCCATCAAGTGAGTCAGACTTTTGCACTCAATAGCTGATGAAGGCGGCGACCTTTACGAATTAGTGAGGACCCTGGGAACGCTCGAAAATCAGGATGACGGAGCGCTTCAGCGAAGCTAGACCGGCAATAGCGAGCATTGGCATTGCAGTACCCGATATGCCGTTTATCACCTGCCATCTAGGCTCCAAGATTACTTCGAAGACGGGTAACGTCGCGTTGGGGTGGCGCACCGAATTGCTTCTTGTAATCGCGACTAAAGTAAGACGGGTCCTCGTAGCCGACGCGAAACCCCGCGCTTGCTGCGTCCAGGTCTTCGCCGAGCATCAGACGGCGTGCTTCCTGGAGTCGTATCTGTTTCTGAAACTGCAGAGGACTCATCGCCGTAACCGACTTGAAGTGATGATGGAAACCCGAGACGCTCATTCCGAATTGGCGTGCGAATTCATCGATCTTTAGCGGCTCATCGAAATGCTCACGGAGGTGCCCAATGGCCCGAGAGATGCGTTGCGTGTCTCCTGAGGGTAAGAGATGACCGAGTCGCGCGCCTTGGCCTCCAGACAGGAGCCGATAGATGATCTCCTTCACAATGAGTGGTGCCAGGATATTACTGCTTCCCGGCTCGTCCGCGAGTCGAACCAACCGCACGATAGCGTCGATAAGATTCGCGTCAATCGATTGCACGTCCATCGCTTTGGTGCTTGCATCCCCTTTCTTGATCTTGATGTTTGCTTCCATAAGGACAGAGGCAACCAGCGAGGGATCAAGATCGAGGCGTAAGCCGAGATAGGGTTCGTCCTGCGTCGCCTTCTCGATCTGGAAGATGAGAGGCAGATCGACTGTGAATAACAAGTAATGTCCCGGGTCGTACCTGAAGACCTCCTCACCTAGCAACGCCCTCTTCCTGCCTTGAGCCACAAGGCAGAACGCCGGCCGGTAAACGGCATTCAATGATTCTGACGGCCTCGCCGAACGGGCAAGGAAAAAACCTGGGAAGACCTCCTTAGCGCCATCTTCGGACACAGTTCGGCCGATCCGCTCAATCAGTTCTTCTTTGTTCGTCTTGACCCTCTGTGCGTCTCGTGTGATTTCCCTACTGGTCATACGTTCCATATTAGTCTCTTTGTGTGCAATGCGGGTCGTCACTGTAACCGCTTTTGCAGGATTGTCCAATAATCCGCGACGATCGTCTTATCGTGGGTTCGGCAGTCGACATCAAAATCGAACCCGAACGATTAGAAGACGAGACAGCATTGAGCTAAAGGAGAGATATGGAAAAGATTGTATTGAATAACGGAGTGGCGATGCCAATTCTCGGCTTTGGCGTTTTCCAGATCGACGACTTGGCGGAGTGCGAGCGAAGTGTTCACGATGCGCTTGACGTAGGTTATCGCCTCATTGATACGGCGGCCTCTTACGGAAACGAGGCGGCGGTCGGTAGTGCGATCAAGAGGAGCGGCGTGCCGCGTAATGAGCTTTTCGTTACGACAAAGCTTTGGATCGCGGACACTGGTTACGAGAAGACAAAAAGAGCGTTCGACCGCTCGATGAAGCGGCTGCAGCTAGACTATCTCGACCTCTACCTCATTCACCAACCCTATGGAGATGTTTTTGGCTCGTGGCGCGCGATGGAGGAGCTTTATCGCGAGGGTGTGATCAAAGCGATCGGCGTCAGCAACTTTCATCCCGACCGGGTAATGGACTTCATTGTCCATAACGAAGTGCTCCCCGCTGTGGACCAGATCGAGACGCATCCGTTCCACCAGCAAGCTACCACTCAGAAGTTCCTCACGGAAAATAACATTCAGATCGAGTCCTGGGGACCGTTCGCAGAGGGCAAGAACAATATCTTCGGCAACGAAGTGCTCGTTTCAATCGCGGAGAAGCAGGCCAAGACCGTCGCGCAGGTCATCCTCAGATGGTTGACACAGCGGGACATTATCGTCATTCCCAAATCGGTTCGAAAGGACCGAATGGTGGAAAACTTCGACATATTTAATTTTGCTTTGACACAGGAAGATATGGACGCCATCAGGCAGCTCGATACTGGTACGAGCCTCTTCTTCGATCATCGTGACCCTGCGATGGTCAAATTGCTCGGCCAAGCAAAACGGAATACGTAAAGAGTGCGCCTCAGAGAGCAGAGACAGAATGAAAAACAAGCAATCAATCGATCAGGAAGGCTGCAATAGCGCTTTGTTAACCGAGCCGAAAGGATGAAATGAAACTGATCGCCGCGACAACCATATCGCTTTTTCTAATAGCGTTGGCATCTGCACAGGTTCAGGATCAACAAACCATAAGAATCACTCGCAGCGGCACGCTGCCATCTGAGGCCGTACCACCGGATAACTTCACCGGATCAGTGACTGTTCAATTCCTGGTGCAGCCGAAACCTCCGGCACGAACATCGAGCGCCCTCGTTACATTCCAGCCAGGGGCACGTACCGCGTGGCACAGCCATCCGTTGGGCCAAGTCCTGATCGTGACGGCGGGCATTGGTCGTGTGCAGCGTTGGGGCGACGCCATCGATGAAATCAAACAAGGCGACATCGTCTGGATCCCGCCTGGTCAAAAGCACTGGCACGGAGCGTCGCCAACAAGTGCCATGTCGCATATTGCCATCGTCGAATCCTTAGACGGAAAGTCCGCTGACTGGATGGAGAAGGTGAATGATGCTCAGTACCGCGGATCGATACGCGAGCGAGCTTCGGTAACGGAGTCAGCTGGCGAGCGGCCATCTCAAAAAGCAATCGGTAACTTTGCGCCGAAGTTGGCAGAGCTTACTGACGACGTGCTTTATGGCGATGTGTGGGAACGTCCGCAATTATCAAAACGTGACCGCAGTCTCGTGACGGTGTCAGCATTAATTGCTTTAAACCGTCCGGACCAACTCCGCTCTCACTTCGTCAAGGCTCGTGAAAACGGTGTGACGCAGGAGGAGTTGATCGAGACCATCACGCATTTAGCATTTTACGCAGGTTGGCCTAATGCGGTTAGCGCGATCGCTGTTGCCAGGGAAGTCTTCGAGAAGAACTGAGAGCGAAAGAAACGCGGGTGCCGATTCGATCCGGGACAGTTAGAAGCAATTGATCAATTTCAAACCTACTATTCGAATCGTTATATGTAGACGGAAGGATTCCATGAACACGAGGCCTCGAGAGTCATTCATCATTCTCCTGCTTGTCGCAGCCACCCTCTTTACCTCTGCAAGTGCACAGGAGCCCAAAAAGATCAAGCAAGGGCCGCTGGTGATTAGCGAGCAAGGCAGTTTCGCTATAGGTGGAACAGTCATCAACAATCCCGGCAAGTTTGATCCATATCGCCCGACACCCGACGGGCAAACGTTCCACGGTGATCATGCTTACGTGTTTTATCAGATTCCGGTGAAGGCTCGTCAGCTTCCTCTGGTGATGTGGCACGGGATCGGGCAGTTCTCAAAGACTTGGGAGACTACTCCGGACGGTCGTGAGGGCTATCAGAATATTTTTCTGCGCCGTGGTTTCGGCGTATATCTGATTGACCAACCACGTCGCGGCAACGCTGGTCGCAGTACGGAGCCTATTTCACTTACGCCCACACCTGACGAGCAGGGATGGTTTGGCACTTTCCGTCTCGGTATCTGGCCTGATTTCTTCCCCGGTGTTCAATTTTCACGTGACCCGGAGGCCCTGAACCAGTACTTCCGTCAAATGACGCCAACCACAGGCCCACTTGATGGCGATGTGATGACGCGCGCTGTAGTGGCGCTCTTTGACAAGGTTGGGCCAGCAATTCTTGTTACCCATTCACATAGCGGTGGCTTCGGTTGGCGCACAGCCATCAAGAACCAAAATGTCCGAGGCATCATCTCGTACGAACCGGGCAGCGGGTTCGTCTTCCCGGAAGGCGAAGTGCCGGATTCTATCCCAAGTGCCGGTGGACCATTGGCCGCAGTGGGAATTCCACTGACTGAATTCATGTTACTCACCAAGATTCCCATCGTCATTTATTACGGCGATTTCATTCCCAAAGAACCAATGGCAAATCCAGGGCAAGATGGATGGCGCGCTCGTCTGGAGATGGCGAGGAAGTGGCGTGATGCGGTGAACAAGCATGGTGGTGACGTCACAGTTGTCCACTTGCCCGATGTTGGCATTAGAGGCAACACCCATTTCCCTTTCTCAGATCTGAATAATCTGCAAGTAGCTGACTTGATGTCTACGTGGCTCACAAAGAAGGGGCTCGACAAATATCCGAAGCGAAACTAACAGTGAGTTCGCTGTTGATGCGGATAAAACGATCGACCGGTTGTACGAATTGCCTTTAGGGCAATCGGAATAGATCGGTGGCTACCTTGATGGTCATGAACGGAAGCATTGAAGATGAAGAATCGAAACCTAGTTAACGCACTCTGGTTGATAATCGCAGTCATTCTTAATTCCGCCAGTGCACAGGACACCAAGAGAAGTAGGCCAGGTCAGAGTACGACTTCCGCTTCGCCAACGGTTCGTACCGCCTCCGGAATAGTGCGTGGTGTGACCGAAGGAGACATCTCGATCTTTAAGGGGATTCCGTACGCAGCTCCGCCGGTCGGTGACAATCGTTGGCGTCCGCCCCAACCCTTGCCCGCGTGGCAGGGAGAGCGTGATGCAAGCAGTTTTGGCGCGCAGTGTCCGCAAGCAGGCTTTCCACCCGGCTCTGCGATGTCCGCGAACTCGTCCGAAGATTGCTTGTTTGTGAATGTCTGGCGACCAGCCGTAGTTGCGCAGCGAGCAAGACTTCCTGTCATGGTGTGGATTCACGGCGGCGCCTTCGTTTTTGGCAGCGGCACCTTTCCTGACTCTGCGGGTGGCCCATTCGCCCGGCAAAGGGTAATCCTCGTCACCTTAAACTACCGTCTAGGGCGCCTTGGATTCTTCGCCTTCCCAGCGCTGAGTCGCGAGCATCCGAAAGAGTTCAAGGGTAACTACGCCTACATGGACCAAATCGCCGCACTGGAGTGGGTGCATAAAAATATCGCCTCGTTCGGAGGCGATCCGAAGAACGTCACCATCTTCGGCGAGTCGGCGGGCGGTGTCTCGGTACATTCACTCGTCACCATGCCGCATGCGCAAGGCCTTTTTCATAAAGCCATTATCGAGTCTGGTGGCGGCCGCGATGGTGTTCTTACCGGTCGACCGATTCGTGAAGAAAATACCAATCCGTTCTACCCTGTCTCAGCCGAAACGATCGGAATAAACTTTGCACGCAAGCATGGAATTCGGGGCACTGATGCTGACTCACTTGTTAAGTTGCGTGCCTTGAGTGCTGCGGAGATTGTGGACGGAGGTCAGGAAAACGATGGGCCAAACGGTCCGCCTATTTACTCAGGTCCGATTCTCGACGGTAGACTTGTGATGGAAACTGCTGAGAGTGCATACAAGGGCAGCAGGCAGGCTCGAGTTCCGCTGATGATCGGGTCAAATAGTGCCGAAGTGCCGTCTGGCTTCGTCAGTGCGAATTCGAAAGAGGAACTGCTTTCTCTGTTCGGAAGCCTGAAGAATAAAGCAATTGCGGTGTACGATCCTGATGGAACTGCTGATTTCGCCAGGATGCTCACAATGGTCAACACCGACAAGGTATGGGCTGAGCCGGCTCGCTTCACCGCGAGCGCCTTCGTCACCAAAGGCGTACCGGCCTTCATATATCTCTTCTCATACGTCTCGCCCTCAATGCAGGGGAGGATGCGGTATGGTGCGTCACACGCATCCGAAATCCCCTATGTATTCAACAACCTCAATCCCCCGAATGGAGCCACTGTTGCGCCCGCGGACCAAGTCGTCGCTAAGATGATGAACACCTATTGGGCAAATTTCGCCAAAACCGGTGATCCTAATGGTCCGGGACTGCCGAAATGGCCTGTTTATAATCCCCGAAAAAACGAGATTCTTGAGTTCCAGACCGATGGTTCTGCGGTTGGCAAACCCGATCCAAAAAAGGCGCGACTGGACTTGATCGAACAGGCCGTCAAGATTTTTACGCCACGCTAGCGAGCAGGAACTTACGAGGGCCTGGTGTGCCTTCGATCCTCTACCGCGTGCGCGTTTGTTACCGCAGTCAAAGCTCTTTGACAATTTCCGCTCGATCCCTGTAAAAACTGACAGTCACCTAACAGCAGAAAACTTAATACGATTGCCGATCTGTTTCTCCGAGGAAGGGTGCTTACGCAACTTCCCCAACCCGGTTTTGGTTACGGACTGAGGAATGTATTGCCGTTCGCGTCAGGCAAAGATCGCTGGGCTGTAATCCTCGCTGGCGGCGATGGCACGAGGTTACAATCCCTTACCAGAGTGATCGCGGGGGATGATCGTCCCAAGCAGTTCTGCGCATTTCAGGGCTCGACAACGCTTCTTGATCAGACGCGACGGCGCATCGCGTTGTCGGTACCCGAGAAACACACGCTGACTATTGTCACACAAACTCACGAGCGATTTTACAAAGCCCTTCTTAGAAACTCCTCAAAGAGCCAACTGCTAGTGCAACCGATAAATAAAGGAACGGCTCCGGCAATTCTCTTAGGTGCACTCAAAATCGCGCAGCGTTCTCCAAACGCGACGGTAGCCTTCTTTCCCTCAGATCATTACTTCTCTAATGAGCCACAATTCATAGACCATGTCGAGAATGCCTTTGCCGCGGCTCCCACTGTCACGGATACGATCACCCTGCTTGGCATCAAGCCTGACAAACCTGAAATTGCGTACGGATGGATCGAACCCGGCGAACCTCTTGAGCACTCGAATGGCTGCCTTTCACGCGTGAGAAGGTTTTGGGAAAAGCCGTCTTACTACATCGCGCAAAAACTGATGCAGCGCGGTTGTCTGTGGAATAGCTTTATAATGGTTGGTGGCGTCAACGCGTTCCTCAAGATCATTGAGCGAACTCTTCCTGCACTCTACGGATTGTTCCGGGGAGTCACGTCGACGCTCGGCACTGATGAGGAAGCAACGACTTTGGGCCGTGCTTATTCGTCGATTCCTCCGTCAAACTTTTCGCAACACGTCCTCGCACAATCCCCCAAGGATTTATTCGTCATGCAAATGCCACCTGTCGGATGGTGTGATCTCGGCGAGCCTAAACGCACGGTGCGAGCCCTTAAGCTAAGAGGTCTTGGTTTGAAAATCGCACCGGAAAAACGTGATCGCTTGACGAGGCGTAATCAAGAGGAGGTTGAAATGACTGCTTCAACAAAGACGGCTCAACGGATTTCTTCATCGGAGATGCCGAGCGCCGGAACCAGTTTCCCGCTGGGAGCAAGCGTCTCTCCCGAAGGAGTAAATTTCAGCGTATTCTCAAAACACGCCACCGAAATCGATTTGCTCTTTTTCGACACAGTAGATGACGCTCAACCAGAGAGGGTCATCAGACTCGATCCGGTCACAAACCACACGTCGCACTACTGGCACGCCTTAGTGCCAGGTTTGCAGTCCGGTCAGATTTACGGTTACCGCGTGAGAGGCCCGTTTGACCCAGAACGCGGTCTGCGGTTCGATTCGCAAAAAATCTTGCTCGATCCCTACGGACGGGCAGTGGTTGTACCCAAGGCTTATAGCCGTGAAGCCGCCACAGAAAAAGGCGACAACGCGGCGGCTGCAATGAAGAACGTTGTGATTGATCCGCACCAGTATGACTGGGAAGGCGACGCACCTCTAAGAACGCCATCGTCGCGCACGATAATCTACGAGATGCACGTACGCGGGTTCACACAGCACTCCAGTTCTGGTGTCGCCGACGGCAAACGCGGTACCTATGCCGGACTGATCGAGAAAATACCCTACCTAAAGGATCTTGGAATAACAGCTGTCGAACTGCTGCCAGTGTCACAGTTTGACGTTCATGACTGCCCGCGCGGCCTCGTAAATTATTGGGGATACCAGCCAGTGGCGTACTTTGCGCCTCACCAGGCATACAGTTCGCGACAAGATCCAACTGGTCCAGTGGATGAATTTCGCGACATGGTCAAGGCGTTGCATAAGGCGAACATTGAAGTGATCCTTGACGTTGTTTTCAATCACACCGCTGAAGGTGGTGCATCAGGACCTACTCTGTGCTTTCGAGGGTTCGATAACCCAACTTACTACATCCTGGAAAGAGACCAATCGCAATATGCAAACTATTCGGGCTGTGGCAACAGCTTCAATGCAAATAATCCGATCGTGCGCCGCCTGATTCTCGATTGCCTTCGTTACTGGGTCGAAGAGTTGCACGTGGATGGTTTTCGATTTGATTTAGCGTCGATCCTGGCGCGCGATTCAGATGGCACGCCGCTGCCGAATCCACCAGTTCTGTGGGACATTGAATCGGATCCGGTTTTGGCGGGTACGAAGCTGATTGCCGAAGCCTGGGATGCTGCCGGTTTGTACCAGGTAGGAAGCTTCATTGGCGACCACTGGAAAGAATGGAACGGTATGTTTCGTGACGATGTACGTAGTTTCCTACGAGGCGAGGAGAATTTTGTTCAGCGCTTTGCTCAGCGACTGATTGGCAGCCCTGATATCTACGGACACGAAGAACGTGAAGCCGAGCAAAGTATCAACTTCGTTACCTGTCACGATGGATTCTCGCTCAACGATGTTGTCTCATACGAACAGAAACACAACGAAGCAAACCTCGAAGGGAATCGCGACGGCAACAACGATAATCGCTCTTGGAACTGCGGTGTCGAAGGTCCAACGGATGATCCATCCATAGAGAAGCTTCGCAACCGGCAGGTTAAGAATTTCCTGTCTGTCAACGTGTTGTCACTCGGCATGCCGATGATCTTGATGGGTGACGAGATGCGCCGGACGCAGAGGGGAAATAACAACGCCTACTGTTTTGATAATAAGGACAACTGGCTTGACTGGACGCTGCTCGAAGAGCATGCCGATGTGCATCGATTTCTAAAACTGCTGAACGCCAGACATGTGCTACGAACCGAAGACGAGGAGCAGCGGCGACTCACGCTCAACCAACTGTTGCTGCAGGCGAACAAATCCTGGCACGGCGTCAATCTAAACGAACCTGATTGGGAAAGTTGGTCGCACACGATTGCTTTATCCGCGGAACTGACGAAGGAAAATGTTCTTCTCCATCTGATTGTGAACGCGTACTGGGAACCTTTGGACTTTGAACTGCCTTTAGCAAACGGAAATGAGAATCCCTGGCGCCGTTGGATCGACACCGGACTCGATTCACCACACGACATCGTTCTATGGGAGAAAGCGAGTCCAATTTCAGCACACAGGTATACGGCCGAAGCTCGTTCAGTCGTGGCCCTCTATTCAGAACTAAACCGCAAGAGAGTTGGAAACTCAAAATGACGCGACACCACCTCTAAGCACCCAGCGAAGGACGAGAAAAGAAAATGATGAGCAAAGCACTCAATTCAAATCATCATCCTTAAGATACTTCGTTCCCTTTCCAGTCAACTCGAGGGCAAGGCCCTTGTCTGTTAACTGGTACATCCAAACACCTGGCGACACGGATGCCGCTCCCTGATAAGCTCCACCACCGTCGCCACCTTTTGCAGCTGCGGTGGTTTGTCCGCCAAATTCCCAACCACTGTTCACGAATTTCTTTAACGCTTCTTTCGTTTCAAAAACAAAGATGACACTAAATTTCTTCACTCCCATTCCCAGTCCTGCCTGGACCTCTCTCATCTTCATGTAGATGACGTTCTTTGTTGCATTGTCGACTGCTATGCCTGAACCCTTTCCACCGCCGGCGACAAGTATCTTCATGCTCTTACTAGTAAAGACTGCGTATCCGGCGGCCGCTGCTATTGAAGCTTTCGCTGAAGGTTTGGCTTTATAAAGGCGTTCCAACGTCTGCTGCGCCTTGTTCCGAGCCTCAGCCTGTTTCTCTGCCTTCGACTTTGCGGTTACGACAACCCCGCAAGCCAACAGGAAAAACAAGGCGATGATTAGTCTCTTCTTTGTCATGACGGAACTCTCCTTTCGTACTACACGCGGGGAACCGTTATCACTCGACCCGCTCACTGACTTTAATGAAAACGAAGTGGGGCAAACTTCAAGTAGAACATCTTGCAACATGTTGATAACTCCAAATTTGATCACTTACTTATTTGAGTCAAATATGACGGTCTAATTCATGTCGTTCTAGTGAGCGTACTTGCCGACTGGGCTAACGTCGGGATTGAGACTCACAAGGGGGCGATTCAAAGGCACTTTCCCCAATGCATTTCTAAACCTTCCAAAATGCCGAACAACTGTCATTTTTGACAGGATTCCTAGACGTCACTAATTTGACAGACAAGCGTTTGGTTCGGGTGGTCTGTGTTTTAAGGGGATAAGAGGGCGGTAAATGCAGAATGAATTTGAACGAGCCGCGCGAGAGTTGAAGTGTGATAACTGATGTGAGCTATCGGCCTTTGCACAAAAGTAACATGCCAACACTACAGTACCGCGAGCGAAGCGACCGGATGGCACACTCCACGAACCAACCATCAGAATTTAGGCGTAATGTCGACTGTGCCATCCGGTCCCTTCGCTCGCGGTACTGTATTGATCGCTCGACAGACACTCACCAAGATTAGAGTTTTTGTGCAAAGCCGGGATATCGTCCGCGCCAGATCTTTACGATTTTTAGTGAGGCTAAGTTGTTGAAGAAATTCGTGGCCAGGGACGGAATCGAACCGCCGACGCCTGCCTTTTCAGGGCCGCTTACCGACTCGCCGGAGTGGTTTGAATTCAATGGATGCCACTGAGAGCGCGGGCTTTATGCGTTAGGCATTGTAGGATTGCTTAGTGGTGAAGAGAGATAAATGTTCGTCCAGCCAACACCTCCGTTACCGCAAGAGCCAGGTCTGTTGCGATTCGCCTCTTAATAACATAACCGGAGGCTCCATTCTTAAAAGCCTCACTCACGAAATCCTCACCTTCACTGATGGTCAACATTATTACTTTGGCGCTTGAACCACTCGCTTTTAATTGAGCCACGGCTTGTATGCCGTCGATGATTGGCATCGAGATATCGAGGAGACATAAATCGGGCTTCAACTTTGAGGCCGCCTCCAAAAAGGTGCGGCCGTCGGCCACAGCCTCAACGATTTCATATTCTTGCTCAAGCATCTGTGTGACAAAGTTGCGCATCTCCTCGTGATCGTCGGCCAACAAGATTCGGGTGCGCGCCACTTATCGCTCCTTTTGCCGGTGCATTACCTGGAAAATTCCAGCCTGACAAAGACACACTCCTCAGAGTCCCCTCGGAGCCCGAGTCACAGCACCATACTAGAATGTCCTGTCGGAAAATACTCGCAAAAGTAACAGGAAGTTTTGAGAAAGCTCCGCGACGTGTTCGAAAAAATTCGCAAGAAGCAATGTTCTTGAGACAGAATCGAAGCCTCATGGGTTGGGGTAAGGCTGAAGACTCATTGGGCGCTGAATCGCGTCATTCTCAGGGACAAACCTTCAAATGTTTGAGGTCATGGAATGCGTTAGACGTTCATCAACAAGCGTTCGTCGTTGGTTCTCAGACAGCCACCAGTGAACGCTTCATCGCATACTCGATTAGTTCCGCGCTGCTGCGAATACTAAGATGATCCATCATCGTATATTTGTGGTAAGCCACCGTTCGAGGGGAGACATTCAGAATAAAAGCGGCCCCTTTCATGGAGTGGCCTTCAGCTAGTAGTTGCAGCACTTCTTTCTGACGCAAGGTCAAGCGATTTTTACGCTTGCCCTTTTTCAAGGCGTGCATGGCTGGTCCAACTATACCTTTTGTGACGAGCGGTGAAACGTAGAAACCTCCGCGTACCGCCTCACGAATCGCACCAACTAAATCCGAAGCCGCTGAAGTTTTTATGACATAGGCCGAGGCTCCCAATCGAAAAGCCTCCTTTGCTATGTCCTGATCCTGATTCTGGGTGAGATAAACCAGCTTTACTCTTGGCATCAGCTTTTTGAGCCGCTCGCCGGCGCTCAACCCATTCATAGTCGGCATTCCGATATCCAGCACTATCACATTAGGATTAAGGGTCGGTGCGGCCTCTATCAAGGACTGACCATCTGTGAACTTGGCCAGTATTTCAAACTCAGGTTCAAGCAGATTCCTGAGAGCGTCCATAATCAGGGGGTGATCATCTGCCAGTATCACACTAAAGGGTTTCATAATATCCTCGGTTAAGCACCAATTTTCGAGTCTGCTAAAACAAGAGGCGGGTTATCTCTTGTTGCTTTGTAGGGAATCGACTCAATTTCCTGGCTCCTCATCAACGATAGTCGCCGGAAGGGGCACAGCGACGTCAATGCGTGTACCACGTCGCGGGTGCGAACAAATCTGCATCTCTCCACCAAGAATATGCACCCGCTCTTTGATGCTGATGAAACCAAGTCCGCCTTGACTCATCTCGGACTTTGGATAAAAGCCGCATCCGTCATCTGAAACAGAGAGGCGAACAACACTATTGGTTTTCCAAAGTGCTACTCGAACAGATTGTGCGCCGCTATGCTTCACAGCATTGCCCAGCGCTTCCTGCGCAACTCGAAAAACGCACAAATCCAACTCCTTTGGAATTGCTGCAGGAAAGCCCTTTTGGTGAAACACAACTTTCAGCGTCGCGCTCTCAGACATCTCTTCGCAAAGAGTTCTCATGGTTGCTGGCAAGCCCAGATGGTCCAATTTGTTCGGGTGCAGCCGATGGGAGAGGCGGTGAATGTCGCCTGAAATCTCTTGTGTTTGTTTCTGAAGTTTCTTTAATAGTTGACGACTCTCAGGGTCTTTCGCGGTTTGCTTCCCGAGATGTTCCAACTCGATCGCCAGCAGAGCCAGTCTTTGGTTAAAGTCATCGTGGAGTTCACGAGCGATGCGACTCTGTTCTTTTTCCTGAGCGGCCATCAGTCGACCGCTCAGATCTCTTAAAGTTTCTTCCGATCGCTTCCGCTCTGAGATGTCAATCATGAAACCAGACATCCGCCTGGTCTGATCAAACCTGGAAGTAACGCTGATCAGGGTGTGAAACCAAACGACCCTCCTGTCGGCCGCAATCATGCGAAACGTTAGATCATACTGATCGGCCTGTTGCTGAGAAAACGTGTGGTGTTTGTCTTCCGCATGAAGGTGCCGGTCAAGAAAGTCCGGCTCATACCAATCACTAATCGGATAGCCGAGGATCTCTTTCGCCTGATTACCCACAAAAGTGAAGCGCCAACTTTCAGCCTCCGCCTCAGCCTCCCAAACCAGAATCTTAGTGGTCTGGAGTAATCGATTGAGAGTTGCCTCACTGGTTCTGAGCGCTACGGTTGTTAACAACTCGTTAGGAATAGCCAGTCGTTGCTGGCTTACCAACAAGGGAGTCCTTCCGCGGCGTGGCGGTTGCAGTAAACGCCTCGGGTAAACTGGCTGAATACTTTGATTAGAAACTTGGGCCATGAAACTGTCCTCGCCTGCAGGAATTTGTCTCAGTTGCGAATCAAGCTGAAGGGTGGTTTATTTAGCTTCTCTGGCAGCAGGCAAAAATAAGCGCCCTGGACTCTTCTGTTCGAGTACCAAGGACAGCCATGGCGCCTTGCAAGATAGCAAAGTCATTCGAGCGAAGATGAGCGTTCAAATCGTCCTCCATATCCCACTCACTGATCAACAAGGATGAATTTTCATCGGTACTGTCTACGTAAACGTTGAAGGAGAGGCAGCCAGAAGTAGCCCGGATAGGTCCAAGCATTTGGTTAATCGTCTGAAAAAACTCCTTGCGCTTCTCGGGCATCACAGTAATTCTTGTCGTGCATACAATCATGGTGGCACTCAAATGAGAGACACGAGTCCAGCGATCGGTCCGCATCCTGATCCTCGCCAACACAAACTATTTATGATTGCGAGTGTCGCCGGACCAAAAGAGTAATTAGTTTGCTATCTCAAGCAGTGCAAGACGCGTGCACAAAACAAGGAGGGACTTGTTGGCATAAGCTAAGGCTATTCTTTGTGGCAGTTAGGGGTTACGGATAGGGCCGAAGATTAGTAACGAAGGCACTTGTTGCCCTCAATATATTGCGGAATCCTTAAAACTTAAAAGGGAGGAAGGCTTTTTAAGAACCGTCGGTGCCCTTGACCATGGCCTGAGGTCGTTGTATTCCGAACTTATTCATTCGAGCCCGGAGAGTACTGGCATTGAGTCCAAGAAACTTTGCGGCACCATAGGGTCCGTCGATTCTCCATCCGGTGTTTTCAAGTGTTCGAACGATGTATTCTCGCTCCATCTCATCGAGGCGTCTCGGGACAGGCGATTCTTCTTTAGCCTGCTCAAGAATATCTGCGAGAGATAGTACTGAGCCCTGGGAGTGGATTACGGCACGCTCTATCACATTTGCAAGTTCTCGAACGTTTCCCTGCCAGGAGTGCGCCTGCAACCTCTGTAGGCTACGGGGGGAAACTGAGGTGATCGTTTTCCCGAATCTCTTTGCAAATTTGGTTGCAAAATGGTCAACCAGGTGAGGTATGTCATCTTTGCGCTGTCTGAGTGGGGGCACAGTTATGGGGAAGACATTCAGGCGATACCAAAGATCTTCACGAAACCTCCCTTTGTCGACCTCCAGCTTCAGATTGCGATTCGTCGCAGCAATAATCCGAACGTCTACCTTGATGGTCCTGGAGCCTCCGACCCTTTCTAATTCACCTTCCTGTAAAACTCGTAGTAGTTTGACCTGTAGCTCCAACGGCAACTCACCAATCTCATCCAGAAAGATGGTGCCGCGATCAGCTAGCTCGAAGCGGCCGAGTTTGCGAGCCGCTGCTCCCGTAAATGCGCCCTTCTCGTGGCCAAACAATTCACTTTCGATCAGGCTTGCGGATAGAGCGGCGCAATTAACCTTTATCAGCGGACGATCCTTTCGCGTGCTCGCTCCATGAATAGCTCGCGCCACCAATTCCTTTCCAGTGCCAGTCTCACCGCTGATCAGAACAATTGCATCGGTTGATGCGACCTGAGCGATCTTGGAGAGGACGTATTTGATCGGATCGCTTTGGCCGACAATTTCTCCAAACGCCTGGTCCAATTGGAGCTCCTGTTGAAGATAGATATTTTCCGCCTCCAATAGGTTCTTCAATTGATTCAATTCGTCGTGGGCGCGACGTAGTTGTTCTTCCGACTCTCGGCGCTCGGTGATGTCTATACAGGAACCGATAAAACCAAGGAACTCATTGGTTGACGAGAAGCGTGGCGTACCAGCATCAAAAACCCACCGGTACACTCCGTCGGCGCGGCGCAAGCGGTATTCCATTTCGAAACGCTTTCGCTCATCGAAGCCTTTGTTATAGATTTCAATACAGCGTGCCCGATCATCTTTGTGAACGCCTTCGGTCCAACCGAAACCCAATTCTTGTTCCGTAGGGTGACCGGTAAATGTCAACCATTGCTCATTGAAATAAGTGCACAACTTATCGCTGCCGGCCACCCAGATCATTACCGGCGCTGTATCAGCCATATTTCTGAATTTGGCCTCACTCTGGCGTAATGTCTCCTCGGCGTGCTTGCGCTCGGAAATATCACGCAGAATTACCGTATAGAAGTTATGCGCGTTCAACTCTATCTGCGAGATTGAAGCCTCTATCGGAAACACCTCTCCCGATTGCCTAAGACCGATTAAGTCTCCAGGCAACCCCATCTCGCCGCCTGTTACATTCGTTTCGCTAGAGAGACAAACGTGATCTTGGTGGGCCTGGCGGAATAGCTCAGGAATGAATCGTTCAAACGTTTGACCAATAGCACCATCAGCAGAACAACCAAACATCTTCTCGGCGGCGGCATTAAAGAGCACAATCTCATGGTGCTCATTAATGGTGATGATGCCGTCCATGGCCGATCCAATTATTCCAGCCAATTGAGCTTCGTTCTGCTTCAGGGCGATTTCCGCAGTTTTGCCTTCGGTTACATCGCGAACGACGCTTAGAATGTTCTCTCCGCTTCGTACAACTCGCGCTTCAAACCATCGCTCAGTTCCGTTGAACGGAATGGTATACTCCAGGATCTGAGCATCGTCCTCCTCCGCGCGTTCAAAGCACTTTGACAAATCGCTGGCTAACTCTGGCGGCAGTACGTCGCGCATGTTCTTGCCAAGAAGTTCTTCGGCAGGTACGGAGAGATCGGATCGCCCTTGCGGATGATAGTCAAGATAGACTCCGTCGCGAGTTTGCAGAAACATCTGGTCAGGAATCGCATTGAGGATTGCTCGGTTTCTCTCTTCGGTTAGCCGGTGCGCTATTTCAGCCATCTTCTGTTCGGTTATGTCCAGAGTGACACCACGCATGCCGATGACCGTTCCTGCCTCATCCAGAATCGGGCTCAAATGAGCTTCAGCCCAAACTACTCGCCCATCTTTCGCTAACCACCGAAATTGGATCGATCCACCTGTCTCTGCAATGTCCTCACCCTCACGAATAACTCTTTTGCGATCTTCTTCATGGACAAGATTCACCCCTAACCCTGGTGTCGATAAAAACTCGTCAGCGCTATAGCCCAAAATCTTCTCAACGTATTCACTTATGAAGGTTGGTTTACCAGTGCCTGTAATCGCGTCAGAGCGCGCCTCCCAGACAACGCCTGGCACGTTTGAAACAACTTCATCGAGGCGCCTTCGCTCAGCCACAGCAACCGAAGCAAGTCGAACGCTTTCCAACTCCGCATGCAGACGTCTGGCCCTCATGACCAACAGCCATGCTATAAGCAAGGCTTCAAGGATGCAGGCTGCGGTAAGCCCGACTATGTACCATTTGTACACTCCCCAGAACGTCACTTCCCTAAACTCAATCACGCTCCCCGGGGGCAAGCTATCCTCGCTGATTTTCCAACGTCGCAACTCGCGCCAGTCAAACATCGGGACCGTTGGCGCGTTTTGGAACGGGATGTCCTGTGCCCTCTCGCCGTTGGCAATTCTTCTCGTCAATTCTGCCACTTTGCCAGCCGCAGATTCGACTGTGTATACGTGACCGCCGACGATTCCACGACCAATTAAAGGAGCTGACATACCAAAGATAGGAACCGGAGTGGACTTTGAAATCGAAGAGAGAATGTCTCCTGTCTCCCAGAGCTTACCTTTCTCATCCAGTGCCTGTTGCCAGGCGTAGATTACAATCGAATGCTCCGGCAAACTTGCGGTCCTGGCAATCAATTGGTTTGGAGAGAGATTCGTCAGGTAATTTATTTTTATTCGGCCCTCAAATCCCCGAAGTTCTTCGCGGGCCATTGCCTCAATTCTATTGTCAGCTACGAGGGAACCGCTAACGACGAATACCTGGTTTACATCCGGATTTAAGCTCAATGCGAGATCGAGAGTCTGCTTGTAGCTGGTGATCACGGCGACACCAGTCATTGCCGGGTGAACTTGGATCTCACTCGGTAGAGGCCGACTGCTTCCGTAGAACACGATCGGGACCTGTGGGAAAAGGTCATCATATTTGGAAAGAAAATTCAGTACGGCATCAGAGTGTGCGACTACTACGTCGATGCTGCGGTCGGAATACTTGTTAAGGAGATAGTCATGTAAAACCTGTGATTGGTTCTCTCCTGGGAACCGATTAACCTCCAGATATTCCGGATAATATTCAATGTTGTCAGGAATAGACTTTAGGACTGCTTGAAAACTCTGGTCCCATAAGACATGACCCGGGTAGCTTTTGTCGTACCAGTAGAGCACCAATACTCTCTTGGGTGCCGGCAATTGCTGAGCGGGGATCACCAATGGCAGCCACGAGAGCGCCAACAAAACCAGCAACGGCGGTAGACGACCGATTTTCACAGGCTCTCTCTTATCGTCATCCCCTAGAACATTAGCCTCATAGCAAACTGAATCTGGCGTGACGAACCGGATTCACCAGTGGGGAAACGTGTGTTCGTGATCAGCCCAAACGCCGGGCTGCCGACTACATTGTTCGGCTGCCCAAAATTTGCGTGATTGAAGAGGTCGAAGAATTCTGCCCGCAGTTGTATACGAAGGTTCTCCGCAAGCTTCGTAGTCTTGGTGATCGAAAAATCTGTGTTATTGAAGGTGGGACCGATCACCGCGTTTCGACCCAAATTGCCAAGACGCTCGACCGCCGTAAAAACTGAGGTGTCGAACCAGCCGTCAACTCGGCCGAGGATATTGATTGGACCATTAACGTCGGGCCTGAGTGTGCCCGCTAGGCCGTTAACAGAACTGTTGGTAGTGACGACGTTGAATGCGTTGCCGCTTTGCGATTGCACGATCGCTGACAGCTGCCATCCATCTACCAATCGATTTTGGTGAAATGGTAATTCGTATAATGCAGTGACTACAAAGCGATGACGGGCATCGAAGTCAGATAGACCGCGGTCCGCGTCAAGATCATAACTGTTCTGGATCACGATTCCTCGCGTGCTGAATGAACTATAGTCGAGTGACTTGGACCAGGTGTAAGAAGCATCGAATTGCAAATTACGTGTAAGCCGCCGCCTTGCTGTCACCCAAAGAGCGTTGTAACTCGAATTACCTGAGCTTTCCGCCTGGGTGATATTCCCAAGCGGTGCACCTGGTAATATCGGGCTCGAGTTGGATAACGCCGGATACGGACGTGCGCCATTCACGGGCTGGTTGAGATTGCGTCGAGTGATCAGGTGTGTGCCCTTGGATCCAATGTAGCCGAACATCACCACAAAAGGCGTGAACTGATGCTGCACGTTCAAATTCCACGACTGCATATATGCGTTGTCGAAGTCATGGTCCACAGTTTGAGGTGCAAGGCTGACGGGACCAGCCACGTCGATCGCGTTGTCGAGACGGACGCTGCCGGCGAAGGTAAGCGGGATCGCTAGAGGTGGATTTCCGCTGGTTGGCGTCACCACGCTAGTCATCGGTTGGTCAACATATATTCCATAAGCAGCGCGCAACACTGTCTTGCCCCCGCCGAAAGGAGTCCATGCAAAGCCAACGCGCGGTTGAAAGTTCTTGTTGTTCTCGTGATAAATGGCATCGATTCCTGACCCGATGCGGATAAGTGAAGCGCTCTCGGGATCGAACACGATAAACCGATCATAACGCTCACTCGGCGTCATATTCCACTCGTATCGGAGACCAAAGTCCAGCGTCAAATTCGGTCGCGCTTTATAATTGTCATGGACAAAGAAACCCAGTGCACCCTGGACAATACTACTTGACTGGCTACCGAGAGTTAGATTGAACGAGTTTGCGGTGCCGCTCAAAAACGCCTCAACGGTTGGGAAGTTGAACGAGCCGGTCCCTTGCCGGAAATTGTTGTTTAGAAACTGACGGTATTCCCCACCAAACTTCAATGAATGCAGACCAGAGAGCCAACTAGCGTTGTCCGCTACGACAAAGGTTGTGTCGCCGCGTCCAGATGGTTGGGCTGCGGGACCGCCCAAGTTGAGAACCCCACCGGCAACATTGATTTGGGGTAGTCCGATTGGAACGTCGATGCCATTGCGGATACCAAAATCTGCCGGGTTAAGTTGCGCATTCGGATCGCTGGTTGACGAGAAACGGTTGAATCCCATGCGAGCCTCATTTACGAGATTCGGACCGAAGATGTGCGTCTCGTTCAATGTGAAGATTTGCCTCAGAACGTTAGTGTTATTGCCAAAGCCAGGAATGGTGTTACCCGTTCTAATGGGCTCCCGCGAATCTAGGCGTTGAACCGCATAGTATCCGTGCAGGGTGTCTTGTTCATTCAAAACATAACTGATGTCTGTGGTCCATTGATCCACGTCAACTGGAGCGTTATCCGTCCCGACAAACCGAGGTGTCCCGGACGAGTCGACTAAATTGGGCCGTGGTATGAACTCGATTAACTTTGCGATTACCGGATCAGTCACCGACGCGCGCTGTGCTTCGCTTAAAACAACGCTGTTGAGGTTGAGTCCCTGGCGCTGGCGCAGCCCCTCGTAAGAGAAGAAAAAGAATAACTTTTTTTTGATGATCGGGCCTCCCACGTTGCCGCCAAACTGATTACGCTTGAAGGGCGCGGGGTGCTGTGAAGTTGATTCGAAGAAATTACGAGCATCGAGTGCGTCGTTCCGAAGAAACTCAAACACTTCACCATGAAATTCGTTGGAACCGGAGCGTGTCGCAAGGTTGACTACGGCGCCCCCGCTTTGACCGTATTCAGCGCTGAAAGTTGAGTTGTCGACCTTAAATTCCTGGATAGTGTTGATTGACGGTTGAAAGCTTATCGAGCCAAAGGTCAGGTTGTTGAGAGTGATTCCGTTAACCTGGTAGTTGACCATCTCTTCACGATTGCCGCCTGTGTTAATCGCTAGAGATCCCAAACCTCGCATGGGCGCTGCGGAGAAAGCACCTTGCGGAGGGGTAACTGACCCCGGGACCCTCAATGCAAGATCCAAAAAGTAGCGACCGTTGAGCGGCGTCTCCTGAACCATCCGTTGATCGACCACGTGATCAATGGAAACATTTGAATGTTCAACCAAGTCATTAGCTGTCGAGACTGTGACCGCCTGAGACACCTCACCCACGCGAAGTTGAAAGTTCAGCTTGACGGTACGGCCAACCTCTAGGTTCAATCTCTCGATGATCTGCGTTTGAAATCCCTCAGCTCTGACCTCAATTCGATAGGAACCGACTGGAAGAGCAGCAATTTGATAACGACCATCATCGTCCGTTGCGCCTACGCGCATTATGCCGATGTTGTTGCTCACAACAGTGATTTCGACCGAAGGTAAAATCGCACCGTTCTGATCAATGACTTGTCCTTCGATGGAAGCAGTGGATTGTGCGTGAACGGTGTGGCAGAGCAGAATAACAACGAAGGAAAGAACCAGAACCCTATTAATCGGCGGCCTCGAAATGGCTCCCTTCATACCTTCAACGCTCTGTACGATCAGCAAAAACAAATAGTCATCAATTCGGATGTCAGCCTGTTTAAGTCCTATAAAGTTATCCTTTGTTAGTGGCTTGGCCAATACTTTAAATTTGGTATTTTGGGCGGCGCTTCCATGTACAGACTGGATGTTCCAAGAGGGAGATGGGGCAATCAGGAATGTAGAGAGAAGCGTCCATCTCAGAGCCTGCAGCGAAGAGACCGCCGTAGACTTCTTATTGATGCGAATAGAGGACTTCATCGCAACTCTCTATTTGGGCGTTGGGACTCCCCCGACTTCTCAATTGTCTTTGGGCAATTACACAGGAGGACGGAGAGTTAGTGGGTTTTTCAAGAAACTGCGAGTTCAAGCGGTTGGGCGCAGT
>DASROI010000160.1:0-5890 GCA_035646955.1 Pyrinomonadaceae bacterium | reverse complement strand
ATTCCATCGATCCCCATCTTGAGACCCAGCCGATAGAAGTAGCCGTCGCAGGAATGTGTGATGGCGCTCTTCAGATCTGGAGAACCGTGATTACCCATGCATCGGGTGAACTTGTTGCCCACCTGGATGCCGCCTCCACACACTAGATTTGAATGGTCGATAGTGATCGCGCCTTGTTGCAGACCCGCAACTGACATCGGAACCTTCCAGGTTGATCCAGGCGGATAGCGACTTTGGATAGCCCTGTTCAGCAGAGGGGTTTCAGGGTCGTTCAGCAACTTGATGTATTCAGCACGACCTTCCTTTGTTGTGATCCTTTGCGAGAATAGGTTCGGATCAAACGATGGGGCCGATGCGAGCGCCAAAACCTCGCCGTTGTTTGGATCCATTGCGATTATTACACCACGTTTAGTGGTGGAGTTGGCGAGTTGCTCTTCGGCGGTGTTCTGCAGATCAGAATCGATCGTGGTCACAAGATCGCGACCTGGTTGGGGATCTACAGTCTCAATTTCGTCTTGAATTCTCCCGCGGCTATCGACGACAACTTCTCGATAACCATCACGGCCGCGCAGGTAGTCGTCGTAAATCTGCTCAATTCCGCTCTGACCGATGACATCACCCGGCTTCAGACCTTTATCTTTAAATGATTGCTGCTTCAGTTGGTCGGGACTAATTTCGCCGACATACCCAAGGACATGCGCGAGTGAGCCATTAGCCGGATATCGTCGCTGAGGTTGTTTCTCTACGCGTAGCTCAGGAAACTCAAGGTTGTGGGACTCTACCCAGGCGATGTCTCCCTGCGTGGCGCCCTGTTTGACCTGAATCGACTCGAAAGCGGGCATCGACTTAACCAATTCAAATCGATCCCGAAGTAAGTCGGGATCCAGACCAAGGCCATCAGCGAGGGGGTCGACCAGCGAACTGAGGTCCTTTCCCTTAACGTCTTCGCGAGTAAGGATGACGTTATAAATTGGACGCGAATCGACCAGCACTTTTCCTTCTCGGTCGAAAATAACTCCTCGTGGAGCAGGTATCGGCAATCGTCTATGTCGTTGGTTTTCCGCGATTTCGGCGTATTTTTCCCCTCTCACGACCTGCAGAACATAGAGTCGGACACCGAGCGCCGCCAACAGCACTACGACGAGAGCTTGGATGAATCGGAGTCGGGCTCTGAGATTTTGAGAGGAATCTTCGTATTTCATAATCCAAAAAAAGTTGGCGCCTGACCTTAGATTTTTAATCGTGTTTTGGAGTTGCATAGCCAACTCCAGGAAGGTGCCGATCTAATGTTGACACGCAAATGCGAAAGATCAAAGCGGAATTTTAACGTATCACCTGCGACGAAGCGATCCGGTACTCCTTCTTGCTACCCGACGTCGTGTGGCGAACTGTCTTCGCTGGTCCGACCGGTCGGCAAGAATCGAATCAATGACATAAAGCAGAAGCGTACCGACCACCGTGGTCGCGATCAGCCTGTACGACATAGTTTGGGCGAAGGGGACTGAAGGCGGAGAGCCAAGAACTCGATGCCAGAACACGTAAATAGCAGAATCCATCACTGTCGCAGCCGCAAGGACCGGGATGCGGATCAAGGGATTCTCAAGGTTGATTCGAGTGGCCGCAAAGTAAATTATGTAAGCCGTGAGGGTCTTCGAGAAGCCACCGGCGCCGATCAAGCCTCCACTTGAAGCATCAACAATAAGGCCCGCGAGCGTTCCCACTAATAATGCCTGCCACGCATCACGCTGCAGGGCAATGTAGACGACGATGATCAACGGAAAATCGATATAGGAAAGAGGGTGCCATACGCCTCCCAACGTTAGTTGGAGAACGATGGAAATAGCCAGGACTACGGCGATCTTTATCTGCGGCATCCTAAGTAATCAATCGAGGGCGAAATTGCGTTGGTCCAATGTTGAGTTACGTGAAGACTGGTCGGAGTGGCCTTACGTCTATCAGTCAAAATGTGCCTTGTGCATTCTACTTCTTCGGTTTCTCTACTGCGTTCGGCAGGCTTTGTTCGGGCGTAGCTCGTTGTGGCGGACGATATAGCAACACAGCCACTTCTTCCAGATGATCAAGTCCCCCTCCTGGTTTGATAAGAATCTCGTGGGCTTGAGTCGCCGTGCCGTGTTTGACATCAGCGACTTTGCCTACGTTTAATCCTGGGGGATAAATGCCATCTTGCCCTGTCGTCAAAACGTCGTCGCCAAGTTCAACTTTTTCAGTACCCGGTACATATCGCATTTCGATCATGCCCATTTCGGGGCGGCCTCGAACAGAGCCAAGTGCGCCCGATTGGCTCAACTGTCCCACGACAGCTCCAGCGCCCGCTTTCTCGTCGGTAATCAACATTACCTGCGACGAAAACGGACTGACCGTGATCACGCGACCGACGATTCCTCCAGAAGTAACAACCGGCATGTTGACACTGATGCCGGAGCTACTACCACGGTTGATCATAATGGTGTTGAACCAGACCGAGGCGTCCCTGGCTATGACCCGAGCAGGCACTGAGTCGTAGCCGATTTGCTCCTTCAAATTCAAAAGACCTTTGAGTCGATCATTTTCAAAGGACTGTTCGCGCACTCTTTGCAACTCGATCTGGGTTTCCGCCAGCTGTTGCTTGAGTCGTTCGTTTTCATCCGCAGTAGCTCGAAAGTTCCAGATTCGTTGGAAGAATCCTGTAGTCGCGCCACTTGCTTTGGACGATGCGTTTTGAATTGGAGAGGCGAGAGTTTGCGTCCAGATTCGGACTACTTTTTGACGACCATCACTATCTCGGGCGTCGAAGGCCATTATGACAAGATTGCCGAACAGCAGCGCTACGAGCCAGATTGGGGCTCGCTGCCGAATTTCACGTTGAGTACGAACGCTGGCCATCTGCCGATATTACATCCCGCTTGTCATTGTATTTTCCCACTTAACGCGTTTCAGCAGGTCGAAGTCCGAAAGCATTTTACCGGTTCCCAACACGACTGAAGCGAGCGGATCATCAGCCAGCGAAACAGGTAAGCCTGTTTCGATTGACAATCGTTTGTCGAGATTTTTCAGCAACGCTCCGCCGCCCGTTAAAACAATTCCGCGCTCCACTATGTCGGCGGAAAGTTCTGGCGGAGTTCTTTCCAATGCAACCCTGACGGCGTTGATGATTGTAGAGATTGAGTCGGCAAGCGCTTCGCGAACTTCTTCATCCGTAATCGTAATTGTCTTAGGAATGCCTTCAATAAGGTTCCGGCCACGAACTTCATAAGAGAGTGGTTCATCTAGCGGATAAGCGGAGCCGAGTTCGATCTTGATTGCTTCGGCTGTTCGTTCACCAATGAGGAGATTGTATTTCCTTTTGATGTACTGAATGATCGCCTCGTCCATCTCGTTCCCCGCAACTCGCACTGCACGCGAATATACAATACCGCTCAAGCTGATCACGGCGATGTCGGTCGTGCCGCCGCCAATATCGACGACCATGTTTCCGTGTGGTTCGGTGATCGGTAGGCCGGCGCCGATGGCTGCAGCCATTGCTTCTTCAACTAAATAAACTTCCGAAGCCTTGGCCCGGTAGGCCGAGTCTTCAACGGCGCGTCTTTCGACTTGCGTTATCTCAGACGGGATGCCGATAACGACTCGCGGGCTAACCCACGTTTTTCCGTTGTGGGCCTTCCGAATGAAGTGTTGCAACATCTTCTCAGTGACTTCGAAGTTTGCAATGACGCCATCCTTCATAGGTCTGATCGCCACGATGTTCCCGGGGGTGCGGCCCAACATATCCTTGGCATCGCGACCTACCGCCTCAACCTGATTGGTAACTTTGTTTATGGCGACGATCGAGGGTTCAGAGACGACTATGCCTCGTCCCTTTGCGTAAACCAAGGTATTTGCCGTTCCGAGATCAATTGCAAGGTCACTTGAGAACAGACTGAAAATAGATTTGAAAGCCATCTAGACTGATTCACTTCCCGTGGTTGTTAGAATGGATCTTCGGGTGGGATCGGCGGCAAATGATGTAACTACTGACCCAAACCAAGTCTGTCACCTGTTGACCAACCTCGCCGGGGCTTCCCTTAACTTCCAACAAGCGCCGTGTGTGGCCCATTGAGCAGGTGTCGTCGGGTCACTCATTACCCCCCAAGACGCACCAACACGTCCGAAATTCATAAGATACACTGTGGAACCTCAACCGTAAACCGTAAACTTAGGAATGTTTTTTAATAAGCTTAGTTGACAGTAGAGTCGTTGGATGGTTGCGACTGAATAACTTGAGTTGAAGGACTTTCAGCTGAGTCGTTCTTGACTCTGGTTTCAGGCTTCCCCAAGTCGCGAGAAGGCATTCCTGACGCGAAACGAACGCAGTTCTTATGAGCGGCCTTTGCCTCGTACATCGCCGTGTCGGCGCAGGAAATTAACTGTTGCGGCGATGAAGCATGTTTTGGAAAAGCTGCGACGCCAAAACTGGCGGTAAGAGTCAATTCCAATCTGCGACCACCCGTAAACCGATAGCGGCTTATCTTGTGTCTGATTCTTTCTGCCACGGCTGAAGCTAATTCAATGCCTGTATCAGGCAGAACAATGACGAACTCATCGCCGCCATAACGAGCCACCGCGTCAGTGTCGCGAATAGATGAGAGTATGACAGCTGCCATTTCCATCAACACATGTGATCCAACCAGGTGACCGTATTCGTCGTTAATCTGTTTAAAATCATCCAGGTCGAGAAAGAGCGCGGCCACGCTCGAACCATAGCGCCGAGCCCGCCTGATCTCATTCAATAAAAATTGACGCAGGTATCGCGCATTGTGCAATTTCGTCAGGTCGTCCGTTTGCGACAGCCGCTCAGCCTCGGCGATACGAACGGAATTCGCCAACGCTGAAGCGATAGGCAGCGATAACTTGTCGATGAGATCTACATCGGTCTTCTTAAACGAGCGGGCGTCACTACCTTCGCGAATCCCTTCAATCACACCAAGGATTCGTTCGCCACAAATTAGTGGTACGGCGAGGACAAACTGACCATTCTCTTTCTTCTTAATTATTTCTGTTCCCACCGCGGCTCGTTTCGCTGCTTTCGTTTCAGAGCCAATCGGCAGAGCAGACTCGCCGGTAACAGCTCTGCGCCAGTCGCCATCACCCTGGACCAGCGGTTCGTTGCGCAGCCTGACAGCGACCGCTTCAAGAGCAGCGCGCTCCAATCCTTTACTCTCGGAGAAAAGATAAACGGCCCAACGGTCTGCGGGGATCAATTGCTGCAGTCCGGCAATTGCACAATGTGCGGCTCCGCTTTGGTCCTCAATGAAATGCAGCGACGAGACCAGATCAAACGCCAGTCTCAAGTCATTTACTTTTAATTTGGGGGGCAGTGAAAGGCTGCCGGCATCAGTCGATCTATGTACGACATCCAGCGGCTTTAGGTCTCCGGTGGTTCCATGGCTCTCGATCTCGCGAAGTAACGCGGGTAATTGAGCGGCTTTATCAGCGATCGCCCGAAATCCCAGGCGTTTCAGCGTTATTCCGTCCAAACTCCGCAGGTTGTGAGTTTGGTAACCGTTCGTGTGGCGGCGGCAAGCAACCAGTGGCGCCCCAGGCCAAAAAGATTTTGCGTGATCGATTGCGGTGTGGAGCTCCACCATATCCGCACCCGGAACAACTTCGTATAAGACGGCTAGCGGTGGTGGTCCAAGGTCCGGTTCGGCTGCTTGAGTTTTCCGTTCACGTGTCAAAGCCACTTCAACTTCGGCTTCCCTAAGCCCTTCGATTAGTGTCTTCACACCAGCGATTCGCAGCGCCTCGATTAATTCATAGGCCGGCGCTTCGTGGGCATCTGTTAGTAGAACTACGTGACTTGGCATAACTGAGCTTTTGACTGAACTAATTTACCCTGCTCGATGAGGTAGTT
>DASROI010000159.1:0-3949 GCA_035646955.1 Pyrinomonadaceae bacterium | reverse complement strand
GCCTCCAGCCCAGCGCTTCCCAACGCCGCAAGATCTTTAGTCAAAGGCCTGATCTCATGAAGCGACGGATTTCGATCGACGATGGGGTTCAGTTCCGCTTCGGCGTCGCTCCATTGCGCGAACCTTGATTTCAAATCAGCTGCATAAGGCTGAAATTTCGGGGCATCAGAGAGTAGCGCATCAACCATACGTGCGATCTTTCGAGCTGACTCGCTGTCTGGTCGCGCTGCATCAACGAACCCTGTCAACGGACTGAGCATCGTCGACGGGCGTTGATCACCACGCCGATATTCCTTTACGGGCTCAACCTGAGAGACCAGCAACTTCAAACTTCCGATCTCTTTCTGTCCGGCCAAACGTCTCAACAACACGTCGACATTCCTTTCGTGCGTCAAGCCTAACTCTTCAAGTTGGAAGGTAATTACTTCCAACCGCCGGTACATGTCGTCAACATCTCTTATATTCTGGGGGGACCAAAGTCGCTCAGCGATCGCCGCCGTTCGGGGCCAGATGCGCGAGTCGATCGTTTCTGGTCCAACATACTCGCCCCACATTGTAGCTTCACCACCAAGGATCCGTTTCTGTTCTTCGCTAGTTAACGTAGTACCGGCAGGAATCGGATCGACCAGGTAGTGTTGCGAAGCGGGAAAGCTCAGATCGATGTAATAGCCATTGGACAAAATTCCGCTGTACCCCTTGCGAGCAGCTTCAGCGAGAGCTGTTGTTCCGCGCCAGGAATGGATGACAGCAGTGGTTGGAATCTCAGGCTGTAGGATTTCATCCCAACCGATCATCTTTTTCTTATGTTTCTCGATAATTTTCAGAAGCCGCTGATTGAAGTAAGCCTGAAGCGCATGATTATTCTTGATCCCCTTCTCTTTCATGAATGCCTGGATCTTCGGGTTACGATCCCACTGCTTGCCCTCATTTTCATCGCCGCCGATATGCAGGTATGCGTCAGGAAACAACGCAGCCATTTCGCCAAGGAAGGTATCGAGAAACTTATAAACCTCGTCACGTGTCGGATCGAGTGCAGGTTCGAAAATGCCGGCACGACGCTCAATCGAATATGGGCCAGGTGCGCTACCTAACTCCGGGTGACCGACGAGCCAGCTGGTGCTATGACCCGGAATATCAAACTCCGGAACAACCCGGATTCCTCTCTGCCGCGCATATTCAATAATGTCTCGCGCCTGATCTTGTGTGTAGAACAAGCCATCTGAGCCCAACTGATGCAGCTTCGGAAACTTCTTGCTCTCGATGCGAAATCCCTGGTCCTCGGTCAAATGCCAATGCAAGACGTTCAGCTTCACGGCCGCCATTGCATCAATGTTACGTTTCAGAACCTCGGGTGGTTCGTAGTGTCGACCAATATCGATCAACAGACCGCGCCAACGAAACCGAGGCTGATCCTGAATCGCAACAACGGGTAAAAAGTAACCGTCGCGATCGGACGATAGAAGCTGCAAGACAGTCTCGAGCCCGCGAATTACACCAATCGCAGTGGCCGCGGTGAGCTGGGCCTTGTTAGAAGTCACCTCTAGTTTATAGCTTTCATCTTCATCGAGCGATGGTATTGATTTGCCGGGACCCTGGAATCGGACCACCAAAGGCGAGACAGCAATATCGGTCGACAAATCCGTGGCGAAAGTTAGGCCTGTACGGCCCTGAAGCCTTTTTAGGAATCTGCCCAGGGCAGCCTGAACTCGAGGATCTTGCTGGTTCGTTGCTATGCGAAATCCACCATCAATGGTGAGCCTGCCCGAACCGAATTGCACTGATGACGGGACGGGCATCAGGTTATGTTGGTAAGTCATTGCTGAGTCAGAAGACGTTTGCTGGGCGACCAGGTTCGAAGACAAAAGAATCAAACCCAGCAGAGCTGCGAAGCGAACAGATTTTTTAAGTGTCATTTGAGAGAAAAGGAACTGAAAGAATTTTACTTACTTCCCAGCTTTTGGAGTTCTCGCCAGGTAACCAGCTTAATCTGATTTTCGTCTAATAGCTTGCGAAATGCGTCGCTCGTAAAAAAAGCGAAATCCCTCTGGCGCCAGGCTGCGCCCCAATTCGGATGTTCAAACGAAACTCCCTGCATCTCTCCATCGTCATGAGCAATATGGATCACAAACTCAGTAACACCGGGCTGCAGTTGTTTCAAGGCATCAGCGTAGAACTGGGCCCAACCCTCCGCAGTTATTTCAGGCTCAATAGTAACGATGTGATCCAGTACTATGTCTTCAGGTTTCAAGAGTGGAGGCAAAAACGCCATCCTACTAAACCATTCTTTCGACATCCTGACCGGAAGTTTATTGTCTCGCGCCACTTTCAAAAACGTTTCAAATAGGTCCTTGCTCTGATATAGCGTTCCCATGTGGGAATCGAGGTGAGTGGCAGAGATCCCAAGCTTTTTGGCTTGTTCGATCTGAGCCCTGATCTCGAACTCCACTTCTTCAATCTTTGCTCGGGCGGAAGCCTCGCTTTCGGTCGGAAAGAGATACCCGTTGCCATCAACCAGCGAAGGGACTCGACTTTTGTCTGACAATGGTCCCCAACGATATAGTTTCCATTCACTCGTGAGTGTAAGGTGAAGTCCAAGATCTGCCTGTGGATTTTTTCGCGCATATTCCGCAATCTCGGGGACCCAGTCGCAGGGAATCATGATGCTGCCCGAATTTACCTGGCCAGTAGCAAACGCTTTTATCGTCGCATCGTTGATTGAATGCGCCATTCCCAGGTCATCAGCATGAACAATTAGTAACTTGGTGTCTGCTGGATAACCCAGGCGTTCGACAAGGGATCTGGTTGGCTGCTGACAGTAAACGGTTCCATAAATTGCGAGGAGCAGTAAGACGCAACACGAGAGTCGATTTGATTGGCGCATCAGAATCCTCAAGGTTTGAATGTATTCGAAACGGGCGTTTAAGAGACAGGACGCTTGTCACTGATTCGATTATTAGACGCCTCGATAACGAAGCGCCGCCGGGCCAGCGCACTCCAAAGTGTTCTCGATGGTTGACATGTACCGCAATGAATTGACTATCATCCGCCCACAGCAATTTTAAGAGCGTTTGAGAGACGCGCTCCTTTTAACAGTCGAGTAAAGAAAAAATCAAGTATAACGTTCGCCTAAAAACGGACGTTTTCAAGATTGTGTGAGGTCAGCTTGAGATCAATCTACCCGCTTTCGTCGATTCTCTTGGTTCTTCTTGTGTTTACGACTCCGGCCATTTCTCAAAGCGCGCGCATGCCGAAATCAAACCTAATTAGAGTTCCGCTCAACAGTGGTTGGCAATTTCGCCAGGCGTCGAAGGACAGTTGGTATCCCGCCACGGTGCCGGGCTCGGTCCATACCGATCTGATTAAGAATCAACTGATTGGCGATTCCTTTTACCGCGACAACGAGCAAAAGCAGCAATGGATCGGTAA
Organism: Pyrinomonadaceae bacterium; assembly: GCA_035646955.1. Classification (GTDB taxonomy): domain Bacteria; phylum Acidobacteriota; class Blastocatellia; order Pyrinomonadales; family Pyrinomonadaceae; genus PSRF01. The sequence goes on along the minus strand of DASROI010000159.1, from coordinate 523 downwards.
AACGGATTGGGAATATCGCTCGACCTTTCGAGTCTCTCAGGAAACACTCAATCATGAAAATCTCGAGTTGGTGTTCGATGGGCTGGATACCTACGCCGAGGTTTTTCTTAACGATGTTTCTGTCCTTAAAGCTGACAATATGTTTCGAACGTGGCGAGTGAAATGTGCTCAGCACCTCAAGCTGGGCGACAACACGCTACGGATCTACTTTCGCTCACCGATCAACGAAGTGCTGCCGTTGATGGCCAAGATGACATACCAACTCCCGGCGTCCAATGACCAGGGAGAAAAAACATCTCCGCACACGCGCAAAGCTCCTTATCATTTTGGATGGGACTGGGGTCCCCGTCTGGTAACGAGTGGGATCTGGCGAGCAGTCTCGCTTGAGGCCTGGGACAAAGCTCGTGTCGCGGATCTTCACATCGTGCTGAACAGTGTCACCAAAGAAAAGGCAAGCATAACGGCCAATGTCGCAGTCGAAGCGACTGAAAGTTCCAACGCTCAACTGATCATCGAGGATGTT
>DASROI010000158.1:0-11432 GCA_035646955.1 Pyrinomonadaceae bacterium | reverse complement strand
GTCTAGCGTGCCTTACAGTACCGGGAGCGAAGCGACCGGATGATACACTCAAATCTCAATCTGATTCGGCGTGAGTCTCATTGAGTGTACCATCCGGTCGCTTCGCTCGCGGTACCGTACTGTCGAGAGGGTTCTGACTTTGCAAAACCTTGAGGAGGATTAGCCGAGAAGAATCGCAAACGGGTCACTGGTAGAGTCGTTGTACCCGAGGCGTTAACTTCAGTGCCTGTCTAGCGTGCCTTACAGTACCGCGAGCGAAGCGACCGGATGATACACTCAAATCTCTATCTGATTCGGCGTGAGTCTCATTGAGTGTACCATCCGGTCGCTGCGCTCGCGGTACCGTACTGTTAGTCGAATTACCTCGGTGACAGCCGCGGACAGTAAAACCGACCAGAACAAAATACCAAGCGCAAAGTACGGCGTACTACTCCTTCGGAAGAGTGCGAATGTAGTTCACCACGTTCCAGCGTTCTTCTTCGGTCATGCGTTTTTCACCGGCCGGCATAATCCCGCGAATACCCCTCGAAATCTTCCAGAAGACTTCGCCATCAGTCATCACTGACATCCGCTCTTTACTGGAAATGTCTGCCGGCTTTCGTCGCAAGTTCGGTATGTTCGCTTCGTTACCTGCTCCGGTCTCGCCATGGCAAAAGGCGCAATTGCCCTTGTCCTTATTTAAGTAGAGCTCTTTGCCTTTAGCGATTGAATCCGGATTGGAAGGCACCTGATTCTTTGTCTTGTCAGCATCTTCTGGAAGTTCCCACGTGTTCTTGGAAAAGTCTTGTTGCTGACCGCCACGCGCAGGCCCCGTAATTGATCGCGTGTCGTTCTGATTCTTGTTGGTGGTGGTCGAACTATTTGAGTTCTGCGGCGACGAAATCGTAAAGCCCCCAGCTACAATTAGCGGCACCAGAACTAAAACCGGTAATGATGAACCTATAATGATTCGAGATGAGCTACTCACTACAGCAGTCCTCCTGGGAATATTTTCTACAGTTCCACTTACGCTCGTGGCTTACGTCGTTTTGGTTTCTGCCGAGGAAGCGGCGCTGGCTTACTAGTCTCAGGCTTAGCGGCCTCTTTAGGTTTACTCTGCTCCTTAATAAAGTTGGCCACTGTTTGGTCAGCGATGTCGGCTTCCCAGACGAGTTCACTCTCTCGAGGAACAATCCGAATCGACTTAAGAACCGACTGAGCATTCTTATCCGCCACTGAATCGATCGCCTGTTGCCATAGGCTGGAAACCAGGTTGTTTATGATTTTCGCAGTATCCGGATTATCGGTGTTCATCGCACCTCGCACACTGAAATTCGTTCCATTTAGCGTTACGGCCCCATAAAAATCGCCAAAGCGAGTGTCGCAGTGCGACTCGCGAGCGGTGGTCTCTGTCCCTAACATGCCAAAACTCTTCATGAACGAAGTCAAAGGCGAACCTGCGGCACTGATCAAAGCATTTTGATCACGTAGCAGCGACTCCAGCGCTGTCGCTTGCAAACGTGGGCCCTTTCCGTCAGCAGCATCGATCGCCGCTCGCAAATACCTGACATTACCAACAGCAATCGAATTACCGCTCAAAGGTACGGCTCCAACCTCAACAAAGGATTTGAGCAACGGATTCTTTACGGCCGCTTCTGCAATTTGATCGATCGGCATAATCGAAATCGTTTTTGATCCGTAAGCCTCGTCACGAAGTTTTTCCTGCAGGTACACCTTTGCAGTTGCCATTAATGACTCGGAACTAAAGTCGCCGCCAAAAACGGTCATAACATCGGGGGCGACAAAACTGAGATCCGCGGCAGGCTTGTGAAATCTGATAGCAATAACGAGATAGTCGACCGTTGAAGGATCAATACCTATCGATTTCTTAATATCATCGAAGGTGGCCCGCATATTAGCGATTTCGGTCGGTGCCACAACTTTTGGAGCTGCCTCGTTCAAGATCTTCTGGGGACTTGTATAAATAAGAACGTCCGCTTCCGGCAGAGCAGAAAGCGCATTCGTGACCGATTGTGCGCGTGCCGATTTTACGTAAGGCTTTTGAGCCGCCGCCGACTGGACCAGGACCAGCAACAGCGTAACCAGTAGCAGGAACCGCCCGCATGAGTTGTATCGCAAATTAGACCTCCACTTTGGAGTGCGGCTGCCCGGCGCCGCTTTGTTATATATTCTCGTTCCTTAATAAAACAATGGACCGCTTTCGATTCTCACTCGGCTTAGACCGCTCTAAGCTCTCTCTTTGTAAATTCGTTCTCCACATCACCTGTGTTTAGCGTCGACACTGGCTCAAATAACAGGACATGACACTCTTCTTCAGCGAAGGGTCGATGTTCGACCCCGCGAGGAACGACGATAAATTCGCCCTCTTCGATCCAGGTTGAACTATCGCCTTTGCCCTCATCCTTGAAGTCCATTCGGAAGCGCCCACGAACGACCATGAACATCTCATCTTCATCTTCGTGGTGATGCCACGTGAATGGACCTTGAAACTTAACCAGCTTGATGTACTGGCCATTGAGTTCGCCCGCAATGCGTGGATCCCAGTGCTCGGCAAACGTCGAAAACTTTTGCGTTAGATTTACTTTCTCCATGATTGTTTTCCATGCTAGTTCAGAAAAACGTATTACAACGACGGATCGGAAACGGTTGCCGGCTGACTATTGTTGACATGTATCGTCGTCGAGGTTGAGTCAATGTAAAAGTGCCGTCCTGCTCGTTGCAAGGTTGGATCAGGGTCAGCGTTACACGAGAACGAGCCCTCTGGTTCACTCGATCCTTTCGCCACAATATTGAGCGTGATTATGTAGTCTCTTGCAGGACGGCCGCCCGCAAAGCGCGAGTCAAGAAAGCCCCCATCGACAAGTTGATTCATCCTTCCAAACTCACCGGAGTTTGACAAACTATAGGTCCGTTCCGCTAACAGAATGGCTCGTAAAGCTCCAATCGCACTTGTTTCGTCGGCCCCGGTTACACCCGATTCGAGTGCTTCGGTGTGTTTCTGACAACCGGCCAGAACTAGCGACACTAAAACTATCAAGGTCGATAAGGACTTAATCATCTGACTCGCTTAACCTTTCAACGTTGAACTCTGCGGAAAACTAGCTTAATTCGCTATATCTGAAACAGGACATATTATGATCATTGACCATGCCAACGGCCTGCATGAATGCATAACAAATTGTGGAGCCTACAAACTTAAAGCCTCTTTTGGCGAGGTCTTTACTAAGAGTATCGGAGATGGTAGTCCGAGCGAGCACCGGCTGCCCACGCTTTCTTTGTAGTGGCTTGCCATTAACGAACTGCCAAACGTAGGCGTCGAAACTTCCGAACTCTTTTTGGACCTCCAGGAAAGCTTTCGCATTGCCGATCGCTGAGTTGATCTTCAAACGGTTACGAATAATACCTTCATCGGCCATCAACGACTCAATTTTTTCCGCATCGTATTTGGCAACTTTAGACGGGTTAAAACGATCGAAGGCTTTCCGATAGTTATTGCGCTTTCGCAGAATTGTCTCCCAGCTTAAACCGGCTTGAGCGCCTTCAAGAATCAGAAACTCAAAAAGACCGCGGTCATCATGAAGTGGGACACCCCATTCTTTATCATGATAGGCAATCGACAAATCCGTCCTCGCCCAATCGCAACGAGTCGTCATAACTTTTATCCAATGTTTACCGGCAGGTTTGTCTTGACCGATTCGTAAACGGCATCAACAAGTATTACGGACATCAAGCCGTCACGCGCCGTGACTGGCGGTGGCGAACCGTCCAGGATCGCGTCTATGAACGCGCGATCCTCCTGGACGTAACCCCACTTTTCTTCTTTAGGAAGCTGCTGCATCGACTGCTCAGTGAAGTGACCAGCGATGTTAGTGCTACATACCAACGTTTCCATCTCCCTGGTTACAAGAGTTGCGTGGTGACAGAAGACTTCTACTCTTTCAAACGGGAAGAGCCAACTCGCATCCGCCGCCGTTGCCAGCGTTGCATGCATACCATTGGCAAATTTCAACAGGACCGAAAAATCGTCCACTTCGCGATATTCATGTGATGAGCCGATGGCCTGCAGGCTGGCGATTTCACCGAACAGAAAACGCATCATGTCGAACATGTGAATAGGTGTCTCGTAAAGAAATCCCCCGGTCACTTCCGGGTCTCCAGTCCAAACAGGTTTGAGCAGTTCACCTCGATTCATCTTAACGTGTGCCGAATGGGGGGTGTGACTATCAGTTAAGAGTGTTTTCAACGTCGCGTAAACAGGGGCAAACCGCCGATTGTGGCCCACCTGAAAAATGCCACGACTGGTTTTGGCCGCCTCGTGAACCCGTGTTGCATCGGTGACGTTGGTAGCCAAAGGCTTCTCGCAAAATATGTGAATGCCCGCATCGATCGCTTTCAAAGCAAGGTCAACGTGTTTAGTGTTGGGAGTTGTTATAAAAATCGCGTCACATTGCTCAATGACCTGCTCGGCACTTGAGACAACAGAAGCATTGCAGGAGCGCGCAAGACGTTCTGCGCATTCCGCCTTGATGTCGTGAACCGCTGCGACTGCGACCCTGTCGTCATGGGCCAGGATCGATGCATGCACCCCACCGATATATCCGGCACCGACAATTCCAATCTTTATAGCGGCCATGGTTTTAGTCATTGCGCCACGACTGCTGCGCTTTTGGTCATAACTCCTTCAGCTGCGACTTTTGCTTCGCGAGCAACTTCCAGCGGATTCATTTCCCAGTACTCAGGTCGAAAGATTTCAATACTTGCCACTCGATCGTAACCAATTCGTCGGAAGGCTTGAAACATCTCATCCAGGGGCAGAATTCCAGTTCCGGGATAAAGCCGATGACGATCCTCCAACTGATGCCTTGGTAAGTCTTCCGAATCGTTTAGGTGAAAAACAAATATCGAGTCGGGAGCTACGCCATCGATCATCACAATCGTCGATCCGCCAGCGTAAAAATGAAAGCTGTCGATGACAAGACCAACATTTTTGCGACCAACTGCTTTAACTATGTCATTTGCCTGGTCCAAAGTCTGAACGCTGCAGTCGGTTTGGCCCAGGAACTCAAAGGCCAGGGCAACATTATAAGTGGAAGCGATATCGGCCAACTCGTTCAGCACACGTACGGACTCAGCCAGGACCTGGCTTTTATCGGCGCCTGATATTGGTAGTTTTCCTGGAACGACAACCACGTACGGGCAATTTATTTGCGCGGCTATAGAACAGAGCTCGTGGCATTGCTGCTTGATTTGGTTGTAGTCCGAATCGCTTCGAAAGGTGATGTGTTCAATCGAATTAATACTAAGTGGCGGAACCTGATTTTTGTTAAATAACTCTTTAAGGTCAGTTATCGCATTTTGCTTGAGGAACGCGCGTAATTTTGCGGCCCATATTTCGAGATAGTCATAGCCTGCATTTTGAGCGGCTTCGAGATCTGTCGCAAGGTCGGCGCGCATGGTAGTTGCGCCGTTCAGTGCCAGTTTCATTGTTTTGTGGTGCCTGCATTAACAAGATTGTGGAAAGCAAATGAGTCCCAAGAATAGCACGAACGCGACAGTTGCGACTTAACAGAAATTCAAAGTTCCACATCGCAATTCGGCTGAAAGACCGATTCGCGTCGGGTTAGCAAACTCCGTCAAAACTCGAGTATGTGCCAGGGACTGTCGTTAGTGTTAATTCGTGTAATTTGGCGTATCTGTCTTTGTGGGACGCATTAGCCGGCCTACCTAGCCGGTCCACGAAATTACCCGAACTGAAACACGGGCAAACCAAAAGAGGCCGGTTTCTTCCCGCGGTTTGACTTGAATGGGGCTCTAGTTGTACAAGCGTGATAGCTTCCTGCAAATTAAATTCAAATCCCTTGCGATCCCGGCTGGGAAGGTCGCCGGGATAGTCCAGTTTTTCCGAAAGGAAAGGAGATACCGATGGCCCTACGATTAGGAGATATAGCCCCCAATTTCACTGCTGAAACCACTGAAGGCCCGATAGACTTTCATGAATGGATAGGTGATGGTTGGGCGGTTCTATTCTCGCATCCAAAAGACTTCACGCCTGTTTGCACTACCGAATTGGGTTACGTTGCGAAAAGTAAACCCGACTTTGATAAGAGAGGCGTTAAAGTAGTTGGTTTAAGTGTCGATCCCACTGATTCTCACAAACGGTGGGCTGAAGATATTAAAGAGACTCAGGGAACAGCATTAAACTTTCCGGTGATTGCTGATCCTGATCATAAGATCTCCGAGCTCTATGACATGATTCATCCCGAGATTAGCGACGTTTTTACAGTTCGCTCCGTGTTTGTGATCGGCCCAGACAAGAAGATCAAATTGATGATTACTTATCCTGCGAGCACAGGACGTAACTTCGACGAGATCCTGCGAGTGATCGATTCGCTGCAACTGACAGCCAAATACAGTGTCGCGACACCAGTAAACTGGAAAGACGGTGACGACGTAATCATCGTTCCATCACTGTCTGATGAGGCTGCAAAAGAGAAGTTCCCGGCCGGATGGAAAGCTCCCAGGCCCTACTTGCGCATTACACCGCAACCAAACAAGCAAACAACTGGAACAGGTGATACAGCGGCGAAGACAGCTTCGTAACTATTCACCTTAACCAAAGTTTTTCAAGCGCAGGTCAGCGAAACACCTGCGCTTGTTTTTTTTAGTTTTTCAAATGATTCGTCCGCCTGTGTGCGAGTCAAAGAAATGAAACTTCTCTGTAGCGAAGCTCACCCACACGCGAGTGTCCTCATCAGCTCTAAAGTCAGCAGCAGCTCGTACAATCAGCTTATTGCCACCGAGCATGAGAAAAACAAAAGTCTCGTTACCCAGCAGTTCTGTCACGTAAACGCGTGCAGGCAATGAATCAACAGCTGGCAGTTCGGTGGTGATCGATATGTCCTCGGGTCGAATCCCCATCACGATCTGTCCGTTGTGTCGCGGATGATCTCCGTTAAGCGAAAGCTTCAGCTCGCCCGACAGAAATGTTCCATTACTTAAATCGATATTCCCCTCAAGAAAATTCATACCTGGACTACCAACAAACCCGGCAACGAATCTATTAGCCGGTCGCTCGTAGATATTCATGGGCGTGTCGAACTGCTGAAGCTTTCCCTCTTGCATGACGGCGACGCGATGGGCCAGCGTCATCGCTTCGGCCTGGTCGTGAGTCACATATATAGTCGTCGTTTTCAGTTGATGCTGTAGACGTTTCAGCTCACCTCGCATCTGGACCCTTAAACGAGCGTCTAGATTTGATAGTGGCTCATCCATCAGGTAGGCGCGTGGTTCGCGGACGATTGAACGGGCTAGCGCCACTCGTTGCCTTTCACCGCCGGACAGCTGACGTGGCTTTCGATCAAGCAACGATTCGATCTCGAGCAGTTGGGCAACTCGCTCGACCTTCCCCTTCTGAATTTCGATTGATAACTTTCTGACGCGCAAGGGGTAAGCAATGTTTTCCCTGATCGTCATATGCGGATAAAGCGCGTAACTCTGAAAGACCATTGCCAAATCACGACGTTGAGTTGGAACATCATTAATCAAATGATCGTCAAGGTATATTTCGCCGGAAGTGATACTTTCCAGGCCCGCAAGCATTCTGAGAGTGGTGGTCTTGCCACAGCCAGATGGACCAAGTAGCACTACAAACTCACCCTCTTTGATCTCGAGCGAGAAGCCGTCGACGACGGTGGTATCTCCAAACCTTTTGACGACTCGCTTGAACGAGATGGACATTAATCAGGAGTTGCGGACTTAAAGATAAATTGCCGACACGCTTTGCAACGAGTGCCGCTGGCTTGAAGCAGGTAAAAAGCGCCACCGGGCCGGCGCTCAAGGTTATTTCGTGGCATTTTGCTGGTCGAGCCAGGTTTTCAGCGGCGCGAAGTAATCGAGAATCGCAGTGGCGTCCATCTTATCTTCACCCGTCATTGCTTTAAGCGCTTCCGGCCATGGCTTACTTAACCCCATCGCCAGCATCGACTTCAGTTTCTCACCGGCCTTCTTGTTCCCATAAATCGAGCACTGATAAAGGGGACCGTTGAATCCTGCTTCACGACACAGAGCACGGTGAAACTGGAACTGTAGAATGGCAGCCAGAAAGTACCGGGCATACGGGGTGTTTGCAGGAACGTGATACTTGGCGCCGGCATCAAAATCCTGTTCGGTGCGCGCAACCGGCGCTGCGACTCCCTGGTACTTCTCACGCAACTCCCACCACGCCTTGTTGTAATCGCCCGGTCCAACTTCGCCCGAAAAAACCTTCCAACGCCATTGGTCCACCAGGTACCCGAACGGTAAGAAGGCAACCTTATCAAGCGCTCGATTCAGCAGGAACCCCATGTCCGCCGATTGATCGGGGACCTTGTCGATAAAGCCGAGCTGCTTCAAGTAAGCGGGCGTGACCGAAAGAGCAATCGTATCCCCGATAGCTTCATGAAATGCGTCGTTTGCGCTGTCGCGATAGAGAAAAGGCTGGGAAGCATAGGCCATCTGGTAATAGTTGTGGCCCAACTCGTGATGGACGACGCTAAAATCTTCTTCATTAATGTTGATACACATCTTTAGCCGTACATCTTTTTCGTAGTCGATATCCCATGCGCTGGCATGACAAACAACTTCCCGATCGGCCGGCTTAAGAAACAGAGATCGTTCCCAGAACGTTTGTGGCAGTGATTCAAATCCGAGCGAGGTAAAGAATCCTTCACCATAACGGACCATCTGTTTGGCGTCGGTATTTTTGTCCTTGAGGATCTTGGTAAGGTCGTAGCCGCGATCGGCATTGGCTGGAGCAAGCAGCGGATAGACATTGCCCCATGTTTGGGCCCACATATTTCCGAGCAAGTGCGCCGGAATAGGTTTGTCTTCGGCAACAATATCCTTGCCGTACTTCTCCGATAATTTGTGACGCGTGTAGGTGTATAGCGAGTCATAGAGCGGCTTGACCTGTTGCCACAGGCGTTCCATTTCTGCTGCGAAGGCATCGGGCTCCATGTCGTACTTGGACCGCCACATCGCGCCGGTATCTTTGAAGCCCATCTCCTGTGCACCCTTATTGCTCAACTCAACAAAGCGAACGTATTCCTTTCGAATCGGAATGGCGATCTGGTGCCAACCAACCCAGGCTCTCTTTAGTTCCTCGGGATCATGGCTATTAGTCATGATGTTTTCCAGATCCGGCAAACTGAGGCATTTACCTTTCTCACCGTCGGGACAGTACTTCCCTTTCCCGTACTCTCCTTCCATCGACGCAGCAAGCTTGGTCAGCTCATTTCGTTCAGCGGGATCTTTCGGCGCCGGCAAAGTCAGCGACAATTTCAGCAGTTTTATTTTGCGCTGAAGATCGGGCGATAGCTGTTGCCCGTCGAACGCGCGAGCCTGCTCTGCCAATTCGGTGGTCGCTGCAATCAAGGTGTCGTTTGCTTCGGCCGAAAGACTTTCAGTGTCCTCTGTTATGAAAGTGCTTTTGACCCAATCCGCCCGGCCCGCTTTGATGTTGAGATCGAGCAAGCGGGCTTCAGCCTTCTTCATAAATGCGTCAGCGTCCCCGGCAGGTTTACTGGTCGACAGTTGCGGTGAGTTTTCGGTACAGGATGACATGAGTGAGATTCCTATAATGAGAGTGGCGAAAACGACAACCCAGGTTCTGCTGGATTGAGAACTAAGTTTCACGTTGAGAAACCTCCACGTTTCTGATATTGGACTAATTTGGGGAATTGGGCACCCGCCACTATATCGAGGATTTCACCGCGGCTCAATTCGAGAGCTGGAATAATCGATCTGCTCTATTGAATATTGGCCTATCGGACCTATAGGAACTATCTACATGAATATTAAAAAAGAGATCTTCACTTCGTTCATCCTTGCATTGGCCCTCTCGAGCCAGGCGACGAGTCAGACCAAACCTCAAGAGGACTTCAAGCTGACGGAGGTCAGCAACGGAGTGTTTGCTGCAACTGCGTTACCCGGCGGTGTGGCAGTGGGCAACGCAGGGTTCGTCGCGGGCGATAGCGGGATTCTAGTTATCGATACATTCTTTACCCCGGTTGCCGTCGAGGAACTTCTCGAAGCGATCAACACCCAAACAAAGCAGCCGATTAAATATGCACTGAATACCCATTACCACCTGGACCACACGGGCGGCAACCAGGTATTTGCAGGCCGCGGCATTCCCATCCTGGCCCATGACAAACTGATTGAATGGCAAACAACTAAGAATCGAAAATTTTTGCCGGATAAAGAAACACTGGGCAAACGGCTCAGCGACGCTCAAAAGCAGTTAGCAGAAACACCTACAGATCAAGCCGAGAAACGCATTCAACTCGAGAGACAGGTCCGTCGCTTGAACGTCATGAATTCGATAGTTTTGACGAACCCGACCGTGACCTTCAGTAGCGGTACCATCCATCTGCATCTTGGTACTCGCGAAGTGGTGTTGTTCACCCTACCCGGGCATACCGGCGGTGACGTACTCGCTTTTGTGCCCGATGCTAATGTGGTCTTCATGGGAGATATGGGTTGGCGCAAGACCTTACCAAACCTGGTTGACGCGACCGTCGCAGACTGGATTAATTCGCTGGACATCATCCTGGTCCAATACCCATCTGCGAGGTTTGTTCCTGGCCACGGTGAGGTCGCGACCGCCGCCGACATCAAAGAGTTCAGAGACTACCTCGACGATTTACGTGGTCGTGTTAAGAAAGCGATCTCAGACGGTCTAACAGTTGATCAGGCAAAACAAACGCTCAAGCTTCCTGAGAAGTATCAATCGTTTGGATTTCAAAATTTTGCGGTTCCCAACATTGAGGACATGTATAAAGAATTGAATGGAACAAAGGTAAAGTTGTAGTCAGTTTAACCTGAAGTACACCGCAAGATAAGATCGTACCGCGTTAGTGTCGAGACAAATTGATGATAATCCAGAACCATGCGACGCTACGCGCGCTACGTTATCGGCTTCTTAAGGAGGATTGATCGGTGAGTGACCCTATTTCCATACTCGGCTTTGCAGGTAGTTTGCGCAAGGGTTCTTTCAACCATTTGGCATTGCGGGCTGCCCAGAATCTGCTCCCGGATAATGCTAGTTTAGAGATCTTCGATATTAATGGCCTGCCTGGCTTCAACCAGGACGACGAAGCAAACCCACCCGAAAAAGTTATCGACTTGAAGAGTCGAATCCGAAACGCTGATGCGATTCTTTTTGTAACCCCTGAGTACAACTATTCGGTACCCGGCGTCTTAAAAAATGCTATCGATTGGGCCTCACGTCCCTACGGCGACAGCGCATGGACCGGCAAGCCGGTAGCCGTAATGGGCGCTTCCGTCGGTGCGCTGGGTACAGCTCGAGCTCAATATCACCTGCGACAGATGTTTGTGTTTCTTAACATGCATGCCGTCAATCAACCGGAAGTAATGATTTCGAACGCTCACAA
>DASROI010000157.1:0-8744 GCA_035646955.1 Pyrinomonadaceae bacterium | reverse complement strand
CCTTTAATGCGGGAACGAGCGATCGCACATCTGGCTCTTGCAGCAGCTCAGCCGACAGAACGCGCTCATCACGGATATGAAGATTCTTCTCACCCCAATTCCAGATTTTCCGCCCGGCAATCTGCCATTCAGCAGCTGTCGTGCCGACGGGAGCGTCACACGATTGGCCCTCAAGCTTATGGCCCACCGCGAGTAAATCCGCATCTGTTCCAGGTAGACCGAATTGGCCCACGTATACCGGCAACCCGAGACCAATGTAGAAGGCGTATTCTTCCTGAAGTCGATCACCGTCTCGCTCAACCTCGAGCACAGTCTGATAGAGACTTGCTACAGCTCGAATTTTCACGTCACTGGCTTTGGTATTGCTGCGTAGGTATCTAAAGTAGACATTCACCGGAGCATTCTGAGGTACAGTCAGACCAGAAGTGAGAATCGGTTGTAGGTCCAGGTTCGGATCAAAGGTCGTGTGCTGGCCCTTGACCCACGCCCGTACCGCTCGCACATCGGCTTTGAGCAAGTTGGCCTGATGGTCAGACAGCGCCTTTAATTGGGCTTCGCTTAGGTTAGCGGAGGAAAAACAGGCTCGGTCGCCTTTGCCCGAACTTGCTGCCAGCAAAACCTGGAAAGCGTGAACGGCAATAATATTTGCCTCAACCAATTGAGCAAGCCTGGCCTCCGATTTGTTTGTCCGACTTTTTGGCTGGGCAGAGGTTACGAATTGGCCCGCAATCAGGACCTGAACTACTAACAGTCCGGCCAATTTTGTCGTTGTGCATCTGGATCTCATATGTATTCAGCTTGAATATCTGCGTTGTAAACTCCACACCATTCGAGTGCGGCACTCAGTAGAACTCTTGCGGTGTTCATCACTGAACTGAGTTCAACGAACTCATTGGCGTTGTGTGCGCCGCCACCGCGTGGTCCAAAGATCAGCGTGGGCATGCCGAAATATCGTTGGTTGAGAAAAGCGTCGCACGGATACTCCGCAGCGGTGACGACTGCCGGGTGACCCATCACTCTGGTCGCGTTCATCGACAGAGTCCGTGTCCAATCGTGGTCCAACGGAACCTCGTGACCCTGTAGCGCAGGGTCAAAAAACGGAGTCCACTTTGACGGATAAACACTAAAGAATGGATCTTTGGCACAAAAGGAATAGAACGAGTCTTTGATCTCGACGATGATTGCAGACACATCTTCATGTGGCAGGAATTGAAAATATAGACGAGCGCGCGCAGCTAAAGGCGTACTTAACGGTACCTCGAGATCGAAACTGCTCGCCTCAAGCGCCAATACCTGGACGGGAGCTGGATCCACAAACCCTTGATATGCTTCTCCCGTTGAAATTCCTTTTCGTTTGCTCGAAAGAGTGTCAACCCATTGCAGCAGGCGGCCCATCGGAATTGCAGGACTTACAACCTCTTCTTTCGAAAAGTAGTTTTGCGAATCGCCAGCCTGAACTTCAATATCAACGACGTAGCCACCTCGGCTCGCTCGAAATATCGCGAGATCCGTGGGCTCAGGTATCACACATGCATCAGCGACATGGCCCCTCAGTCTGGCTGCGAGCGTGCCGCCGCCTCCGCCCCACTCTTCATCGACAACCGACTCAAAAAATAAGTCGCCCTCAAGTGTCATTCCAGCTTCCTTCAAAGCCGCGGTGACTCCGATGCCTGCAACGAGTCCACCTTTCATGTCATAGCTGCCTCGACCGTAAAGTCGATCTCCCTGGATTGAACCGGACCATGGGCTTTCGTCCCACTTGTTACGACCGGGTGGAACTGTATCGATATGCCCGCTCAACATAAGACTGCGACCCTGGGCGGCGCGACCTGGAAGTCTGGCGATAAGATTTTGACGACCGGAATAGTTTCGGTCAGCGCGAACATATGGATGATCGGAACTGGCCAGATAATCAAGATCATAAGTTTCAGCTTCAATGTCGTGAGCCTGAAGAAATTCGAGTAAGACTCTTTGCCCGGCGGTCTCGGACCCGTTGGGAGGAATCGCAACACTATTCGTCCGCACAAGGTTTTGCAGCAGTTGGACCAGCTCAGCCTCGAGCGGTTGCAACAAGCGTTCGGCGACGGGCTCTGATGGATTCTCGCGAATTAATTTACCGGTCGATCTATTTTCCATAATCAATTGACGGCAGCACCGAAATTACGCAACCGGTCCAAGGCCAGGCCCGACGCCCGGGCAAATGCGTGCACATCGTCGAGCCCCGCATTCGGGTGGATACTATGTTTTGAGGTTGTGCTGTAACTGGCGAAAAGACATCCAAAATCCAGGGCCGAGTTAACCTCCTTGAATCTCTTTTCGTTTGTGAACGGAGCACCCATCATCAAAGCCGCAAGCGTTCCTGCTAACAAAGCATCACCCGCTCCTGCAGTGCTGAGTACATTTGCGGAGACAGCAGGCGAGTGAGTCCAGCGCTCGCCGTCGAAACCAAAGGCTCCATGCTTTCCTGCAGTGATCACAATCAATGTTTGCTTTTCCGAGCACGTAAAAGTTGAAGAACAGCGCTCGAGAAATTGTTCGGGGGCCAACGGATTGAATTCATCTCCAGCCAGCGCGCTCGCCTCTTCTTCGTTCAAGGCGATGAGATCGAACAATCTCAACCAATCAGAGTTTTGTAATACGTGAAGTTCCGACGCAGTAAACGCTCCAACTCGAAAGGCGCCATATTCGGTCGCCACTCGGATTAGATGTTCGCGGACGTTAATCGGCACCTCCGGAACCGCCAGAGCAAGAGCACGACTCCGGCTCTCCTCAAAAAGTCTTCTGGTGCGGTCCACATCCTCGCTTGTTACTTTCGACGCTGCGGAATTACTCGCCGTTATGTTGCCGCCAGACCCATCGGGATACTGGAAGCAGACACTAAAGAGCGTTGGTGCATCTGCAACGGTTTCAATGTGCTCAACATCAAGTCCATTAGTTTCCATTTCAAACAGCAGTTGAGTACCAGCCGCATCGCTACCAACCTTTCCAACCGGGACAAGGTGGACCGCTCGTTCAGGCAGTTCACTTCTGAGAAGCGTGGCCAGGTAGTGCATGATGATGTGAAGCTTGCAGTAGTCACGCGCATCAACAAGGTATCCTGCACGACTCTCGTTCCGCCCGAGATCGTGATTGTCCTGCAACTCGAAACAGATTCCCGTTCCGATGCCGCCAACTCCAATTACGAGTCGACAGTCACGCAGTCGGGCTTCGAGTTGTTCGTGTTTACGTTCCAAATTCAAAAGAGCTCCCAATCAGGATTTTCGGCAATAGGATGTCGCGCGGTTTCAATTGTTGCCGTTATCAATGCATCGGGATGACGTTGTAATAAAGTGATCGGATATTCAGGTGTAGGTTCTGAGAACAGAGCAACGCGTAGAGCTGTCTGTTTCCAAGCGCCGGTGTCACTGAAGACACGTAACCGTTTGGCGGCCAAACACTCGCGCATACCAAGGGTGACAGACATGGGTGGCACAAACTGATAGGCCGCTCCAAACGTACGTTGGCCCAGCGCAATGATCGTGTCGAGATTATTGTCTTGAACGCGAATCGTAGATTCCGCTAGTTCATCAAGAGTTATGTTAGAAAAGGGGTACCGCCGAGCCTGGTTGTAAGCAACGTGCCCGTCCTGTCCCCAGCCTCCGATTGTGATGTCGACCGGAGCTTCACTAAGTGCCTCGCGAACATTGTCCACGGTGGATGGAAGCAGCCAGTAGCGTTGCGACTCAGGCACCGCGAGTTCCGGAGTGATACCGCCATAGAAGTGTTGTCGCATGAATGAACGAAAGTTGTAAGGGTGCTTCTCCGGCAACGGTTGGCCTTGCCAGTCCAGACACTCGTCCATATGGAAGACAAAGAATGACCTTAAGGAAACTTTTTCTGAGTTGACTAATTGCACAAAGGGCTCGTACCAGCAACTCGGTCCGCACGGGATGATGGCCCTGGTGGGTTTGCCTGCCTTGTTGTTGAGTTCAATTAACTGGACCAATTCGCTGGCCATCAATCTGCCCATCTCAGAAGAGTCTTTTACAAGACGGAAGGGCACACGAAGGTCTGGGTGGCCTACGAGCTGGTCCGCCGGCAGCTGACACCAGCGATAGAGATCTTTGGGAAGGATGTGGGTCATTGGCTATTTGGTTTTGGGTCTTGAGTCTTGGGTCTTGGGTCTCTGATAAAGTCGCGTGCCTCCCTGGTTATCCTCGTGTCGTGTCAGCAACGAGACTCAGCCGACGCTACCGCGAATCGGCACTGGCCAGGCCCTGGCTCCAACTCTCCTACTCCTGTCCGTACGTCGAGTGATACCTGGACCACCATTTTTCTATCTCAGAATCTTCCATTCTCTTGAGCCTACCTAGTTGACGTGCGAGCCACGCCGTTTTAGCGACGTCTTCAACCATGACTGCGGCCTTCAGCGCTTTACGCGGAGTCGCAGCAAATGCAAATACGCCATGATTGCTCAGGAGCATTGCTGGCCCACGGCCCCGGTGCTTGAGCATGCCGCTGGCTATGTTTTCACCCTCGTTGTCTAAATAGGGAGCGCACGGAATATCACCCCCAAACTCGTCGGCTATAGCGGTCAAACAACAAGGGATCGATTCACCAATAGCGGCCCATGCCGTTGCGTAGTTTGAGTGCGTATGAACTACTCCACCCAGTTGAGCATCGGCTTTGTAGAGTAGTAAGTGATGAATTGTGTCGACGCTTGGTTTTAATGAACTGGAGACTCGATCCGGAACCAACTCGGCGTTTACTGAGGTTCCGTTCAGAGCTACCACCGAAAGGTCCTCCGGTCGCAGACGCTCGTAGTCAATTCCACTCGGTTTGATCAGAATCAGGCCTGACTCGCGATCGATGCCGCTTGCATTTCCACTGTGCATGGTCACAAGGCCAGCCTTGGGCAACTGGGTATTGGCCCACCACACCTCCTCTCTTAGTTGTTTGAAATTCATTGAAAGCGAAGTTTTAGTGTTTTGTACTCTTTATGGTCCGTGGTCGTTGTCCGTGGTCCGTGGTCCGTAGTTCGCGGTTACCCGGGCGATAGCAAATGGTCCACAAAAACAACGGACTACGGACTACGGACAACTGACCACCGATAAAGGACTACGGCCTAATCAAAACTCATACGCACCAATATCGAGGGCGCCATTCACGGCTCGGGCAACACTTAACTGGTGCTTCAAGTATTCTCGAATCACGTCGTTATCAGGTAACACACCAGGATTTAGAGTTGTGCCTGCATTGATGCATGCCGAACCGCTCACCAAGTGGTAGTCCTGGCCCGCCTCGCTCACGAACCCTGGAGTTGTTCCCGTAACAGTTCCGTTGTTGGTGATCGAGCCTTTCGGATGGGCCACGTTAAATGGCGACCAGCCGGTCTTAAACCAATTCTGCGTAAGAGTGAGCGCGCCAAAACTGTCGAGCACCTTTAGCGTGCTACCGGCAGCCGTCACATAAACAATATTGTTTCGCGCATCACAGCTTTGGGAGTTCGTATCCAGGCGGAACAACCTGGTGTTGTCGGTCCTATTCGAAACTACCGTGTTGTTGTAGAAATAGAGTGGGCCAAGCTTATAACCCTTCCCACCGGCCGTATCACCTCCGTAATGCACAATGTCGTTGTTGCCACCGCTCAACGGATTCTCGATCACCACATTTCCGTAGACATAAGACTTGTGATAGTTCGGGTCATTCTTCAGAATCGTGCTGTCCTGGGCATCAACCAAATCAAAAGGACGGTTAACGGGTCCCTCGAACCAGTTGTAGCGAATTACGAGTCCGGACGAACGATCTTTCAACCCATTGCCACCACATCCCGCACGAATTTGTCCAAAGCGGTTGTATTGAAAAGTGATGCCCCGCGATTCAGTGTAGTTGTTGTGTTCGGTTTGACTTCCAGAGTTGCCGTTGTCGTAGATGTAGTTTGCTTCAACCAGAACATTACTCGAAGTCGTGGTGTTGTTTGAAAACGAGAAAAAGCCATTGCCGCAATCGTGAATCACGCAATTTCGAACGGTGATGTGATCACCAAACTCGAGATAGATGGCGGAGGCCGGTGACGTATAAGACTTAGTCGTTCCATCGGCGGCTGTGAACGTGAAAGGCTGGCGCGCGCCTCGAATCTCAAGATTTTCAATTACCAGATACTGAGGATTCACCGACACGCCGTCAGCAAAAGGCACCGTCGAACCGCCGATTTTGATGACTCCTCGTTCCTGGCTGTAATAGACCAACTGCGAGCGCGTAGTTGCGCCGTTGCCATCGAGTATTGGTCGCTCGCCATTTGGTCCAAGTACGCCGTGGACGGTAATTGGCGCTGCCGCCGTGCCAACCCGAGACAACACAAATTTCTCTTTATAAGGAGTGGGTGAATAAAAAATATTGACCGTGTCACCCGCGGCAAGCGTTTCCCACGGTACCGAGCCGATGGTAGGAAAAGCCTGGCCTGGTCCAACGTTATAGATTGTTGCGTTGGCTTTGGCTGCTAACACACAAGTAAGCGCAACTGCAGACAGCATGAGCAGCAGAGGTGAAATCAATTGCTTGTGACGCATCTCTTCCTTCCTTTCTCAAACTCCTGGTTGATCGCAAATCGAAAACTGCCGACTCACGACTGAAGCGAGGTGGCGGAACGATTACTTCGAAAGCTTCGAAAGCAGGCTGCGGTAGAGTCGCGTTGCCATCTCAACCTGCTCAATCTCTATATGCTCATCTTTTGTGTGCGCGTTTGCGATATCGCCGGGCCCGCACACAACTGTTTCAATACCCGCACGAGAAATTTTGCTGCCGTCGGTACCGTAGTTCGCGCCTCGCAATTCGCTCTCGGATCCAAATTCGATCCTTTGAGCATCACCAAGTGCGCGAACGATCGCGGCGTCGGATGATGTCTCGAGCGCCGGGTCTACCAGGTAAGGCGCTTCAAACTGTAATTCGATCCCGTCGCCAACCTGGTTCCTGACAAAGGTTTCACAATCGGCTATTACTCTTAGTCCATCTTCATGCGGCAGCAAGCGGCGCTCCATTTCGAACTCGCAGCGGTCGGGAACAATGTTCACGGACTGTCCGCCATTAACCTTCCCGACATTTATCGTTGAGCGCCCCAGCAACATGTGTGGCTCGGAAGTTTCCAACCGCTTCGCATACGCCTCGAGAGCAAGTGCGACTCGCGCGGCATCGTAAATCGCGCTACGCCCAAGCTCGGGAGTAGCGCCATGCGCGCTGACACCTTTAACCAAAATTCGCCACCGAGCTACTCCTTTGTGAGCGATAACCCTGGCAAGTCTTGTAGGTTCACCAACAACACAAGCGGTTACCGGCCATTCGCGTTCAATCAATTTCCACGAACCTGAAAACGAGAATTCCTCATCCGCCATCGCCGCGAAAACAACCGGCACTTCCCGATGTGAACTCTCGGCATAATCAACGACTGCGCTGAGCATCGACGCGATCGAACCCTTGGCGTCGCATGACCCACGGCCAAATAGCAGTTGGTCTTTCACAACTGGATCGAAAGGATCGATCGTCATATTCGCCACCGGCACCGTATCCATGTGCGAGTTGAACATTAGTCCCTTCTTGCCGTTGTCCCGCTGGTTAGCATGGACCACTCCGATTACGTTCTCACGTCCGTCGGAGATAGTTTGGCGCTCGCAATCGATCTGTGCGCGACGTAGTACTTGTTCGAGGTAGTTAGCCATGTCGCGCTCGACGGGCTCGGTAGTGCCCACACGCATCGGATTCACGCTGGGAATCGCGATCATGTCTTTCAGCAATTGCACCGGATCGAGTTTCATCTTGGTGTGCGCCGGCCCGGCGGCGCTTTTTCGGCCTCTCGCGTTCTCGCGCCTCACTTTCAAATGGGAGCTTCCATATACCTCAGTTAATACTGTTCTAAGACGAAGGTATCGAGCGGGAAGTCTCGATCTAACAAAGCGACGCCGGGCCGTCGCACTCCAAGGTTAATTGCCGACTCGGGGTGTCTTGTCACCGGTCAATTCGGCCAGTTGTGCCAGGGCCAGTTCGTTCTTCGGATCCAGCTTGAGCGCGCGTTCCAAAGCTACTCGCGCTTCAGCACTTCGGCCCAAGGCTTTCAAGGCCGAACCGGCAAGAACGAAACGAATTGCACCGCTCGGAGGCCATGGTTCGGCCTCGACCATTTGCTTGTCGTCGTTTAGCAAAGCCAGCCTCTCGTAGAGTGCGCGAGCTTCCTGCTTACGACCCACATGATCCAGTGCGACCGCTTTATAGAAATAATGTTCTGACCATGGTTCCTCAGGCTGAGTAGGCGGATTTAGTTCTTCTGTCGCTGCACGATTCCACCACTTTTCTGACTCCGCATGATTCCCGGCGAGTTCATATTCACGAGCCGCGGCTACGTATTCGCGCGCCTGCGACTGCATTGCCGGGCGCCCGACTCCGAGGTTTCTTGGATACTCAGTAACTGCCGCAAACTCTGCCGCCGCTTTTCCGTGATCTCCCGAGAGTTGGTATTGCCTGGCGAGTCCCAAGTGTGCCTTTCGATAAAGACCTAACGCGGCGTCTTCACCTTCACCCGATGTAAAAGCAGTCTTTCCTAACAGCGCTGCCGCATCGCCAAATCTATTCGCGTCGATATATGCGCCGGCAAGTGACTGGACGAATGGAGATTGGGCCTTAACTGTTGCTGGTGCACCTTCAAGTAAATTGAGCCGGCGTTGCAACGCATTCATGTCAGTGAGCAACCGGTCAAATTCGACGTACAAGCGATATTC
>DASROI010000156.1:0-12516 GCA_035646955.1 Pyrinomonadaceae bacterium | reverse complement strand
TAGACTTCCAGTCCCCCATTTTAGTGTTCTGCCCCGACGTTAGCCTTGTCCTCTCCCCGATGTCGAACTGTTTGACCAGAAGCGAGACTGTCCTCGATTAGCAGGTCTCTCGGAGCACCAGATGAAGCGTTTCACCCACGTTGTCTGTTGGAGTGTCTTTTTAGCGCTCCTGTTTTCCTCCCCATTCCTAGTTGAAAGAAAGAGCCAGGCTAAATCCAAAGTCGCGTCTAAGCAGCATCGAAAAGTTTCGAAAGATTTAGTCAAAAAACTTGAAAGTGGTAAAGGCTCGGACTCTGTCAGGGTTATCGTTCAGTCGGTGGCCCAACCCGATTCATCATTAGATTCCACGCTCGAAACTGCAGGTGGCAGTAACATCAAAAAGTTCAGAAACTTCGGCCTGCGCGTAGTTACCCTTCCCGCAAAGGCCGCAGCAGCTTTGGCTTCCAGATCGGATGTTTCTTATGTCTCTTTAGATCGCGATGTACGTCCGCTCGGGCACGTTTCGCGGACCGCGGGTGCAAACAAAGTACGCGCCGGAAGCGTCATCAGTCCAGCGGGGCTGGATGGTACAGGTATCGGGATTGCCATAGTGGATTCCGGTGTTGACGCTGAGCATAAATCCTTTCTCGATAGCTCAGGTGTTTCCCGAGTTTTGTATAGCAAGGATTTCACCGACGAAGGCCGAACCGATGATCCATACGGGCACGGGACTCACGTAGCTTCCCTCGCTGCCGGGAACGGTCGCATCTCGAACGGCGATTACATTGGGATAGCTCCGAATGCCAACCTCATCAATCTGCGCGTGCTTAATTCCCAGGGCCTCGGGACGACTGCGGGTGTGTTGAGCGCGTTGGACTGGGTTGCTTCAAATCGCCAGACGTACAATTTGCGGATCGTAAACATGAGCCTCGGCATGCCGGCGATCGATTCTTATCGAGATGATCCCATCTGTCGCGCGGTGCGGAGTCTGGTCGATTCCGGTGTTGTGGTCTTTGCCGCATCCGGAAACAACGGCAAAGACGAGCAAGGCAACAAGATCTACGGCCGGATACATTCGCCTGGAAACGAACCGTCCGCAATTACTGTCGGCGCAACCAATACTTTTGGCACTGACGAAAGATCTGATGACGGCGTGGCCTCATTCAGTTCACGTGGTCCAACTCGTAGTTTCTATACCGATGATGAGGGCGTCAATCATTACGACAATCTCATCAAGCCCGATATTGTGGCTCCAGGTAACAAGCTGATCGACGCTGAAGCAGACGACAATTACCTGGTCACTCAAAATCCTTCACTTGATGCAGACGTTAGTCATATCGAAAATCGCCGCATGATGTTTTTGAGTGGCTCATCAATGGCGACTCCGATAGCCGCCGGGGCAGCGACGTTGATGCTCCAGGCGAATCCGAGCCTTACGCCCAATCTTGTTAAGGCGCTCTTGATGTACACCGCACAACCGTTAGCAGGGTTCAACACTTTCGAGCAAGGAGCAGGACAGGTCAACATTGCTGGTGCAGTACAACTGGCTCAGCTGGTACGGACTGACCTGAACGCTGCTACGATGGTTGGTGAACCATTGCTCACCGGTGTGCCGCCTGAACCCTCAACGACTATTGCGGAATATAACTTTCCATGGTCACGTGGAATTGTTCTTAGTCATACTTACGCTATGGGTGTAGACTTGATCACGAAATATCAAGTCATCTACGGCACCGGGACGTTACTTGGAAGCGGAGTAATCACAGGTGACGGAATTTTGACCCTCGACCCGACGTTCTTCTCTGACGGGGTGATCACTGGTGATCAGATTCTCACCAGCGATGGAGTTATTACCGGAGACGGAACCGCTTTCCTCGCAACTTGTTTACTTTTCCAGGATCTATTGACAGACGGTTCTTTCTTGAGTGACGGTGTTATAACCGGGGACGGAGTAATTACTGGTGACGGCGTAATCACAGGTGACCTGGTGACGACTGCCCAATCAGCGATGCTCAATGGTGATGATGGTTCAATGATGACCGCGGCACCAGACGATGGCACTGACTGTCTGGACTATTGACCTTCTGACTCATCGTTCTCGGTATTGTTGTCGACTTCTCTCACACGCTGAACACACAGTTTGGTGGTATGCACCGGTTGCTACTCTCAGTAGCAACCGGTATTACAACAATCGACGAGGGTAGCGATGAGTGCGGCAGGAATAAACATCAATCGAAATCATTTTGGACAAGTCTATATGTGGTCGCTCGTTTGTGCGGGAGCGGCCATTATTCTTGTCTCAATCTATGAGCTCCCGTTTCAGGAACTTGATGCCAGGTTTATCTTCCTTTGCCTGATGGTCGCATCGAGCTCTTTGATTGCGATTAAGATCCCACGTGTCAGCGGGCGAATTACGGTTGCAGATACCTTCGTGTTCCTAACGATGCTGGAATACGGTGGCGCAGCGGCCATTCTGGTGTCGGCGCTCGAAGGGGTTTGCGCAACGCTGATCATCAGTAAACGTCCTCGCACGATCTTGTTCAATGCGGCGATTCTGGCCACTTCTACTTTCTTCACCACAGCCGCGCTCTACTGGACGGTTGGTTCTCCCGTTAAGGTAGTCGAAGGGGGCTTCTCTGCCAATTTTTTCCTGGCGATTTGCGTGATGGCGTTGGTCCAATATGCGGCCAACACAAGTCTCATTGCAGTTGAAAAATCTGCAAAGATAAAAGAATCTCCGTGGAACACGTGGAGAACTTATTATCTGTGGACTTCCGTTACTTATTTCGCGGGCGCATCGGCCGCCGGAATCATCGCAATCTTGATCAAGACTTACGGGTTCTACGCCGTCGTCGCGACAGTTCCGATCATTCTGATCATCTGTTTCACTTATCAAACCTATCTAAAAAATATAGAGAACTCGATAGCACAGACTGAAGCAGCGCGACTGCACGTCGAGGAGCTCTCGAGATATATCAGCGAATTACAACGTTCCGAAGAAGAGCGTGGTCAACTATTACTACGCGCTGAACGAGCTCGCTCCGAGGCAGAAGCTGCAAATCGGATAAAGGATGAATTCCTGGCGACTCTTTCTCACGAGTTGCGCACTCCTCTGACCTCACTGCTCGGTTGGTCCAGCGTGCTACGCGATTCAAGCCAGGACGAAAAAGTATTGACGCAGGGCCTGGAAGCGATTGACCGCAATGCGCGAGTCCAGGCGCAGTTGATTGATGACTTACTGGATGTCTCCAGAATTGTTTCCGGCAAGTTAAATCTGGATGTGCGGCCCCTGGACATTTCCTCCGTGGCTCGGGCCGCCATCAGTGTCGTCCGCCCGGCAGCAGACGCGAAGGGAATCACACTTGAATACTGGGCCCAGCCTGGATTGGGGGCGATTTCCGCCGATTCGGCGCGCATGCAACAGATTATCTGGAATCTGCTTTCGAACGCCGTTAAGTTCACTCCGCATGGCGGCAAGATCTTTGTTCGTATCGAACAAGATGGGCCAAACGCACGAGTGCTGGTTCGGGACACCGGTCTCGGAATCGATTCCAAGTTTTTGCCACGGGTTTTCGATCGATTTCGCCAGGCTGATAGTTCAACGACAAGAAGTTACGGTGGGCTGGGATTAGGGTTGGCCATCGTTCGACATCTGGTTGAGCTACATGGTGGTACGGTGCTCGCGGAAAGTGAAGGACCAGGTAAAGGCGCGACTTTTTCTGCTAGCTTTCCACTGCTGGCCGTTCGGGCCGAAGCGATTGCTCACAGTGGCGAATTCAACATCGCTGAGATGAGTTCGTTGAACGGATTACGCGTACTCCTTGTTGACGATGAACCGGAAGCGCGGCAGATAATAACCACAGTAATTGCTCGAACCGGCGCATCGGTCCAAAGTTGCACTTCAGCTTCTGAGGCCTTGTCTAAATTGATTGAGTGGCGACCCGATGTGCTCTTGAGTGATATAGCGATGCCTGAAGAGGATGGTTATAGCTTTATTGGACGAGTTCGCGCTTTGCCAAAAGAAAAAGGCGGAGAGACACCTGCTGCGGCATTGACTGCTTATGCAAGGGATGAGGATCGTCGACAAGCTTTGGCCGCTGGTTATCAGATGCATATCGCCAAACCAATTAGCGCTCCCGAACTGGTGATGATGATCGCAAGACTCGCGAACCGCCTTAATTAGTTTTCCTCTAAATCTCACGATTGGGCCTCATCACTTTTGTTTTGTATGCTCAGAATCAATGCAGTTGGGAATGGGCAGAGCGGGCATGAGTTCAAGTTCCCGTTTCAGCGTCTCTCTGCGACTAATGCAGTAAACGAGCGAAGCGCCCGGCATTCTACGAAGCGATTATGGAATCCGGGTCGAAAGTTTGGGTGTACCATCCGCTTGCGTCGCTCGCGGTACTGTATTAGTCACAGAGAGAGCAGAGTTCCGCAGAGAGAAGAGCGGGGGCGTCGCTAGATGAGAGTGGGGAGACTATCGATTCTTGCCGCTTTGCCCACCTTCCCAACTGCATGATTCTAGTGGTAGCTCGAATAGCGATGCCGCTTTGCCCACTTTGCCAACTGCATGATTCTAGTGGTAGCTCGAAAAGCGATGCCGCTTTGCCCACCTTGCCAACTGCATGATTCTAGTGGTAGCTCGAATAGCGATGCCGCTTTGCCCACCTTCCCCGACTGATTGATTCCAACTCGAGGATAGCCTTCCTAACTTACATAATTCTGCCATTCCGTGTGCTCACTCCATTCAATTGCCATCATCGCTTATCATGGCTCAGCCCTAATAAGCGAGAATGAACTTTTCTACAGAACAAATACTTTCCTTAGCGCCCGATGACTCATCAATCAAAGCCGGGCGAAGCTTAGCCACAGCTTCCAAATGGCAAAACCCGGGTCAAACTGAACGCGTACTGTGGGGTGAATGCTTTGGTAGTGGCGCCAAACCTTATCAAACGCAGATCGACCTCCCTGAACCCGCTTTCAAATGCAGTTGTCCGAGTCGAAAATTTCCCTGTAAACACGGCATCGGTCTCCTCTTGCTGTTCGCCTCTCAGCCCGGCTTGTTCGTCAATTCCGCTCCCCCGGATTGGGTCATTGAGTGGTTGTCCAAACGAGACGAACAAGCTGAGCGAAAACTTTCCAGAGAAACTGCGAACGCTAATCAGGAACCCGACGAAGAGACGCTAGCGCGCCGAGATGCACAGCGAACAAAGCGAGCGCTTGATCGCGAGGCAAAGGTAACTGCAGGGTTGCAGGAACTCGACCTTTGGCTGCGAGATCTGGTTCGCCAGGGAATAGCTTCGTTACAAACGCGACCGCTTACTTTCTGGGATCACATGGCAGCGCGTTTGGTAGACGCACAAGCGCCTGGAGTTGCGCGCCGCATACGCCAGCTGTCTTTCATTCCCCAGTCAGGCGATGGCTGGACCGAGAGATTGTTGACGCAGCTCGGTTCAATATTTCTTTTGGTCAAAGCTTACGAAAGAATCACGGAGCTCGAACCTAACGTTCAAGCAGATGTTAGAACTGCAATCGGTTGGACCATCAAAGAGGACGAGTTACCTCAGACCAGTCTCGTGCGCGACGAGTGGTATGTGCTCGGTCAGCGGTCAACTGGAGAAGAATCACTGCGCGTTCACCGGACCTGGCTCTGGGGAAAACGAACGAATACTGGCGCCTTAATCCTGGAGTTTGCTCCAGCCGGTCAGCCACTCACTTCAAATCTACTTGCAGGCACTGCAATTGAGGCTGAGTTACTTTTCTACCCGGGCAATTATCCGGTGCGCGCGATAGTTAAAAATCGATACGGACCACCACAGAGTTCTACTGACATTTCCGGTTTCGAAACTAACTCACGACTGCTGGCCCATTTTTCCGAGGGTCTGTCACGCAATCCGTGGCTCGAGTCTATTCCCGCAGCGCTCACTACAGTAATGCCAGTCCGGACAAATGATCGGTGGTTCATCAGAGACGTTGAAGATCGCGTGGTGTCGATGAGTCGTGGAAGTCTTGACGGGTGGAAACTTGCCGCGCTCAGCGGTGGACATCCAATTTCAATTCTCGGTGAGTGGAATGGTGGCTCGTTTTTGCCTTTGAATGCAATTGCGGAGGGTAGGTTCGTCGCAATCTAGACTTACGATGAATACCTGGAGTGAAATCACGGCAGCAGCAGTTGTCGGTACCGGTCAGCAGGAATTTCTAATGCCCGCCGGCGACAATGACCTCAATCGTGTCCTGCAACAAGTGAAGAACGCAGATAGAGAGCAACTCCTTCTTACTGCTGTGTCGGTTGTGGCCTTATACAGACAAGCGGGAGTTGAGCTGCCCGTAGATCTGTTGCCGAGGTCTTTACCTCCAGGTAGTGAAGAGAAACTACGCGCTTCACCTGTCGCTGGGCAACACTTATCAATGATGTTGCAGGGAGAATTTAGCGAGGTTCTGCCTGAGTGGCTGATGGCATTGGCTAACGCCGGCAAGCGCGTTCCGGAAGAGTTATTACCGGCATTGTTGGACCATGCTCGAGATGACCAGGCACTGCGTGAACTGATCCTGCCGGTGCTGGGCAAGCGGGGTGAGTGGTTGGCAAGCGAAAATCCAGATTGGGGATACGTCCATACCCTGGGTCAGACTGTATGGGAAACCAGCACCCGAGACGAACGGTTGGTTTTACTAGAGCGTCTTCGTGCACAGGATCCAGCGCAGGCGCGCCAAGTGTTGCAGTCTACCTGGCAGCGAGAGGCCGCTCGTGATCGGGCAGCATTTCTTGAAAAGTTGCTCGTGAATGTAACCGGCGCGGACGAAGAGTTTTTGGAAGAAGCGCTTAACGATCGAAGCGGTGATGTACGACGAGTTGCTCGAACAATCCTTGCCACTTTGCCTCAATCAAATCTTGCGGTCAGGGTAGGCCAGGTGTTGTCGCAGGTTATGAGCTTTAAGAAGCCGTTGATTGGAAAGGCACGGATCGAAGTTGAGATACCTGATGAGCCATTGGATTGGTTAAAAGCAAAAGGTATCGAGATCGATACCCTGCCACGCACGCGAGTGGCCCAATCCATGGGGCCAAAAGGTTGGGCGTTGAAAGAGCTGGTCGCGTTGTCAAATCCAGGTTTCCTGAGTGATCTTTGGCACAAATCACCCTATGACGTCGTAAATGCTGCCTCCGAAAGTGAGTGGGCAAGCTCACTGATCGAAGGTTTGATCCAGGCCACTCGACGAGAGCGGAAGACAGACTGGATCGAGGCGCTGATCAAAAACTCAATTCAGCAACCCGAACAGGGCGCGGCCGGCGCCTGGATGGCTAATCTCGCTTCATACTTACCATCTGCCAATCTTGAAGCGCTCGTAACCAGTCTCGTTAAGTCAGCAAAAGGTCTTAACGATCAGAGTCCGGCGCTGGTGCTTATATTGGCCCACCGGACTGCGTGGTGCGACGCCTTTAGTCGACTTGTAGTCAGCAGCATTAAAACTCAAATAAGAAATACTCAAAAAGCTGACGCCAACGACTGGTCCACTCGTAGCGCTCTTAAACAGTTCGCCCGTTATATACCACCGGATCTGTACGATGAATTTGCCGCAGAATGGCCATTTGAAGCAGGCGCATGGTCAACGTGGGCCAAGAACGTCAGCGCTTTCAGCTCGTTGCTGTTATTTCGCCGCGACATGCATCGAGCAATTGCTTTGGAGAAGTGAAGCACCTGGTTTCATTGGAAGGAAGAACTCAAGATGACTGAAGTTTTGCGGGAACACGCTGAACAACAATTTGCAGAAGAGTTGCAGGAATTAGCGAAAGCTGATTCAAGGCCAAGACCACCCAACTGGCACCTGTCGCCATGGGCGGTCGCCATTTATCTGCTCGGCGGGAAATTGGAAAATGGTTTCGAGGTGACGCCAAAGTATGTGGGAAATACCCGAACCATCGAGATCACCATCGCGACCCTGGCCACTGATCGCGCGCTCCTTCTGCTTGGCGTACCGGGAACGGCTAAGACATGGGTGTCCGAACATTTGGCAGCAGCGATCTCCGGAGATTCGAAACTTGTTGTGCAGGGTACGGCAGGAACCAGCGAGGACTCCATTCGCTACGGTTGGAATTATGCCCGACTGTTGGCTGATGGACCATCGCCCCAGGCGCTCGTACCCAGTCCAATAAAGATTGCCATGCAGTCAGGGAAGATTGCGCGTGTTGAGGAATTGACTCGCATACCTTCGGATGTACAAGACTCGCTGATCTCGATCCTCTCTGAAAAATCATTGCCGATCCCTGAGCTTAATAGCGAGGTCCAGGCGATCAAAGGATTCAATCTCATTGCGACCGCCAACAATCGCGACCGTGGAGTGAACGAGTTATCGAGCGCTCTTAAACGACGTTTCAATACGGTCGTGCTTCCGTTGCCAGAAACGTTGGAGGAAGAAGTTGAGATCGTAGAGCGCCGTGTCGAGCAGATTGGTCGCTCACTCGAACTGCCAGTCGAACGGCCTGCACTTGAGGAGATTCGTAGAGTTGTTACGGTCTTCCGTGAACTCAGGAGCGGTCTAACCATGGATGGAAAGACGAAGCTGAAATCGCCAACGGCAACTCTTAGTACGGCTGAGGCCATTTCTGTAATCAATAACGGTTTATCACTCGCCGCCCATTTTGGTGATGGAGTACTTCGTGCTCCAGATCTTGCTTCAAGCGTAATTGGAGCGGTTGTTAAGGATCCAGTGCAGGATCGAGTTGTGTGGCAAGAGTATTTGGAAACTGTGGTTAAAGAGCGGGATGGTTGGAAAGATCTTTATCGTGCCTGTCGCGAGTCATGAGTGTAACTGTCTTTGGTATTCGTCATCATGGTCCAGGTTCGGCCAGAAGTCTTGCTGACGCGCTGGCAAAGCTGGAGCCTGATGCAATTCTCATTGAAGGTCCGCCCGATGGAAATGACCTGATTGGTCTTGCGGCGCACGTAGAAATGCGTCCGCCGGTCGCCTTGTTGCTCTATCTTCCTACCGACCCTAAGCGCGCCGTCTATTACCCATTCGCCGAATTCTCACCGGAGTGGCAGGCAATTCAATTTGCCCTGCGCAAAACAATCCCGGTGCGTTTCATCGACCTGCCACAAGCTCACCAGTTTGCCCTGGACGAAGATAAGAAGTTGGAGGATTCGGTCACTTCAAAAATCTCTGGAGATCCGCTCCGTTGGATCGCCGAGGCCGCAGGATATAGTGATAGTGAACGTTGGTGGGACGAAATGATCGAACAACGGAGGGATAGTTTTCAGCTGTTCGAAGCAATTCTGGAACTGATGTCCGAGCTCAGATCGGAGGTGGCAAAGGATGAAACCTATCAGGTCGATCCGCGCGAAGAGATGCGGGAAGCATTCATGCGACAGAGCATTCGAGCGGCGACCCGCGAGGGCTTCGACAGAATCGCTGTAGTCTGTGGCGCCTGGCACGCCCCCGTTCTTCACACGATGGGGCCACCAAAGAACGACGTTGCCACATTGAAAGGACTTCCCAAAACGAAAGTCAGCGCGACCTGGGTTCCGTGGACTATGAGCAGGCTAACGCATTGGTCCGGTTACGGAGCCGGGATTGAATCGCCCGGTTATTACCAACACCTGTGGTCCGTGCCAAACGACGTTACAGTGCGTTGGATGATCCGGGTTGCCCAGCTTTTACGTGAGCAGGATCTCGACGCCTCATCGGCGAATGTGATCGAGTCGGTACGACTTGCTCACTCGCTGGCTGCTCTCCGCGAGCGTCCGAATGCAGGCTTGCCAGAGTTCAACGACGCTGTGCGCGCAATATTTTGCTTCGGGGACGATGCGCCCATGCAACTCATCAACGAGAAATTGATAGTTGGCGAGCAGCTGGGTCAGGTTCCTGCGGAGACGCCGAGCTTACCTTTTCAACAAGACTTGCAACGCGAACAAAAGAGGTTGAGGTTGCCGGCCGAGGCCTCACAACAATTGAAGGACCTGGATCTACGAAAGCCTAACGACCTGG
Organism: Pyrinomonadaceae bacterium; assembly: GCA_035646955.1. Taxonomy (GTDB): domain Bacteria; phylum Acidobacteriota; class Blastocatellia; order Pyrinomonadales; family Pyrinomonadaceae; genus PSRF01. Next base: position 2,556 of record DASROI010000156.1, on the reverse strand, counting down.
ACCGAAGCCATCTGCTGCACCGACTAAACCTTTTAGGCATCGACTGGGGGACAACCGAGTACGTCACGGGGAAGGGCACATTTCACGAGCTTTGGCGATTACAGTGGCGACCTGAGTTTGCAATTACCATCATCGAGGCGAATGTTTGGGGTAATACGGTAGTTGCGGCCGCTACCAATTTCACATCGTCGGAAGCTTCGCGGGTTTCGGAACTGCCCGCTCTAAGCACCCTAGTCGAGAACGCGTTACTAGCCGACTTGCCTGGAGCGATCGGCAACATCATCGTACGTCTCGAACAAGTTGCCGCCCTTTCTAATGATATTCCTCATGCGATGGATGCGCTGCCCGCGCTCGTGAATGTTTTAAGGTATGGCAACGTCCGGCAGCTAGACGTCGCAATGGTCAAGCCGGTGGTTGATGGTTTGTTCACGCGAATAGTGATTGGCTTACCTAACGCGTGTGCCGCCTTAAATGACGAAGCTGCCGATGAAATGTATGAGCGCTTTAACAAGGTTCACAGTGCGCTTTTGACTCTACAGGACGATGAGCTATTAGCCGCCTGGAATGGGGTACTGGTCCAACTATTAGACCAGGTGAATTTGCACGGCGTGATAAACGGACGTAGTTGTCGTCTCTTGTTTGATCAGAAGCTGATGATGACTACGGAAGTTGGTCGACGGATGGGCCTGGCTCTCGCACCGAGTGTTGAAGCATCAGCGGCAATGGCCTGGCTCGAAGGCTTTTTGCGCGGCAGTGGATTGATTTTGCTTCACAATGATGACCTCTGGCAGATACTCGATCATTGGGTGTCGTCGCAAAAGACGGAATTGTTTCCGCAACTACTCCCGCTGCTGAGACGCACCTTCTCTACTTTTAATGCGCCGGAACGGCGGCAACTTGGTGAACGGGTGCGGCGTGGCGGAGGTGAGACTGCGAAGCGAGCTGGCTCTGAGTTGGAAAACCTGAATATCGAGCGAGCGCGGAAAGTACTGCCGATAGTAACTCAGATCCTGGGGTTGGATTTCTCAGAATCGGAGACGCAGCGATGAGTGGCAGCGAAGAACAATTACGGCGCTGGCGACTGATCCTGGGCGGTAATGACGCTGACGGTACCGGTTTCGACCTTTCTAGAGAAGATCTAAAAATGGACCGCACGCTCGAGGCGCTCTATGACTCGGATCGAACCGGTAGCCTCGGAGGATCGTCACCGGGCATTGCGCGTTGGCTGGGAGATATTCGGGCTTACTTTCCCAACTCAGTTGTTCGCATCATGCAGCAGGACGCGCTCGAACGACTTGGCTTGACTCAAATGTTGTTGGAACCGGAAATGCTGCAGGAGGTCGAGCCGGACGTTCATCTGGTTGCCACCCTGTTATCGCTGAGCCGCGTGATGCCGAACAAAACAAAGGACACGGCTCGCATGGTTGTTCGTAAGGTGGTTGATGAACTCGAGCGTCGTTTAGCGAATCCCCTGAGACAGGCTGTAACCGGCAGTTTGAACCGATCAGTAAAAAACGTCCGACCTCGTCACAATGAGATCAACTGGGACCATACTATTCGAGCCAACCTGAAGCACTATCAACTTGACTACAAGACGATAATTCCAGAGAAGAGAATTGGGTTTGGCCGTCGTACCGCTTCTGCTCGCGACATAATTCTTTGTGTCGATCAAAGTGGCTCGATGGCGACCTCGGTGGTCTATTCGAGCATTATGGCGGCGGTGTTGGCCTCAATTAGATCGGTACGTACTTCGTTAGTTGTGTTTGATACCGCGGTTGTTGACCTGACGGAACTGCTCGAGGATCCAGTTGAGGTGCTATTTGGTACTCAACTCGGTGGCGGCACGGACATCAATCGCGCGGTTGCTTACAGTCAGAATCTGGTCCGACAACCCCACGACACCATATTCGTTTTGATCACAGATCTATTTGAAGGTGGGAACGCCGAACAGCTAATTAAAAGATGTGCGTCGATGGTGAGTTCTGGAATTCAGCTCATCACACTGCTGGCGCTTGATGATAAAGGAGCGCCAGTCTTCGATCAGCAGCTGGCGGGGAAGTTGTCGACGTTGGGGATACCATGTTTTGCTTGTACGCCCGACGTATTTCCGGATCTTATGGCGGCGACGATCGAGCGACGAAATATCAACCAGTGGGCCGCCGAGAGAAACATCGTGGTCGCCAGGTAAGGTCGTGCCAGAGTGATGCAGTCAGGAAGGTGCGTAGATCTACAACCGAGTACCCACCAGAATCATATAGTTAGGAGGGTGGCAGATCCATATCGAGTACCCCACCAGAATCATGCAGTCAGGAAGGTGGGCAGAGCGGCAAGCATCGATACTCTCCCCACTCGAACCTAGCGTCGCCCCCGCTCTTAACTCCCCGTCACTCTGCGATGCTTACATCCAAGATGAGCCATCACTTTGGACTCAAGCACTGAGAGACGACGAGGCAAGAGCGGGGGCGACGCTAGGTTCGAGTGCGGAGAGTATCGATGCTTGCCGCTCTGCCCACCTTCCTGACTGCATGATTCTGGTGGGTACTCGATATGGATCTG
>DASROI010000155.1:0-13695 GCA_035646955.1 Pyrinomonadaceae bacterium | reverse complement strand
TTAACTTTTGGCTCACGCCATCTACAACTAAAGCTTGATATCGAACTCAATCCTTTGGTTCATGCCCGACGCATCCCTGCCTGTTAGAGTTCTCTCCCTCTACAATTCCCAACTCTCGATTTTGTTTTCAGGGCGCTGGGATCCCTAACTGATTGCAGAACTGAATTCACGATCCCGATTCGAAAACAACTTGGTCCTACTCAATCGAGTCGGAGACCATACAAAACTAAAGTATCGCTTGCGACTGTCGGTGGAGGTGTCATGCGCAAAACGACTCACCTGTTTTTGTTTCTACTTCTCTTATCAACTTCGTCCAGTGTGCTGGGACAGAGCAATTACGCGACTCTGAGCGGCACAGTGCTCGATCCGCAAAAGAAAGTCATTCCAGGGGCTTCTTTGCAACTCACCTCTGAAAGTACACACGCAAGCCGACAGGTCAGCAGCAACGACCAGGGACAATTTCAGTTTACAGCACTGCTCCCGGGCGACTACAAACTGAACGTGCAAGCTCCCGGAATGGCGTCGCTGAACCAGAGCGTCACGCTTGAAGTGGGCCAGCAAATGACTCTTGATGTGAGCCTCAACCTCACTTCTCTCAACACCACGGTGGATGTGAATACCGATACCGTTAACGTACTGCGAACGAGTGACGCAAGTGTCGGAGAGGTGGTTGAGCCTACCGCTGTTCGCAACCTGCCACTCAACGGTCGAATGCTAATCGACCTGGTGTTAACGGTCCCGGGCGCGCATGAGAGTCACGGCGCTCAAGCAGGGGATATGAGTGCGCTCTACTGGCGTCCCGGTCAACGCTCTGCAGTGAGCATTAGTGGAAATCGGCCGAACGCAAACTATTTTCTGCTCGATGGTGCTACTAACACAGATCCGACGTTCAATACGCTGAATTTTAGTCCCTCACCCGATAGCGTGCAGGAATTCAAAGTGCAAACCGGAAGCTACACCGCCGACATGGGTGGAGCGGGCGGCGGGCAAATCAACATCGTCACCAGGACAGGTTCCAACGAGTTTCATGGCACCGCTTACGAGTTCCTGCGCAACGGAGCGCTTGACGCAAACACCTTCAACGAGATGGGTTCGGATAAGCATCTCGTACGAAATAATTTTGGTGGCTCGTTAGGTGGTCCAATCCTTCGTAACAAGAGTTTTTTCTTCGTTAACTATGAGGGACTAAGACACACCAAAGCCGATACGATGATTGCCACTGTTCCAACCGAAGAAGAAATCAATGGTGACTTCGGAATGAGCGGAGTGACAATCTACAACCCGTTCAGCTCGCATGCGAATCCAAATTTTGACCCGACGCGACCAATCAGTCCAAGCAATCCTCAGATTATTCGCGACCCTTTCCCTGATAACATGATCCCGCAGAATCTGATCGATCCGAAGGCTCTTCAATTCCTGCAACAGTACACGCCTCGACCAAACATGGAAATGGGAATGAATGGTTGCGGCATGACGATGATGGGCGTACCAACCGTGGTAGGCGCGGGCGTTGATTGCAACAACTATCTCGATGTGCGCAATGAGCACCACGTCACCGATCAGGCGACAATCCGCTTTGACCACATACTCAAGCGCGGAGATAACCTTTTCGCTCGTTATTCGTTTAGCAGTGAAAATGGGTTTACGCCTCAGAATCTTCCTGGGTTTGGCGCGCTTCACGATAACCTGGCCCAACATGCGGTCATTGGCTGGAATCGCATCATCAGTCCGAACCTGGTGAACATGGCATCAATTAGCTTTTCGCGATTGGCTATGCACCGTTCATCCGAAAACAGCGAAAGCAACGACATCGTGTCGCAACTTGGAATTCAGGGTATTGGGTTCGGCGGGCAGGGCGCGTACGGCGCACCATGGTTTAACGTGCAGGGCTACTCGGGAATGGGCGACACGTTCATCGCGACGCCGATGCACGCTTGGGACACGATTCTCGAAGCTCGTGATTCCGTGAACTGGCAACTTGGAAAACATAGTCTCAAGTTTGGTGGCAGCTTCAGATACTTCATCTGGCCCATGTGGGGATTCTTTCAAAATCGTTGCTACTATCAATTCACCAATGGCTTCACGACCCACACCGCGACAAACGATGGCACTGGCTCGGCTCTTGCCAGTTTCTTACTAGGATTACCTGCGGTGAAGCAAAGACAAGCAGGCATTCCCCAGATGCAGCTGCGACAGTGGTATGCAGATGCTTTCGTGCAGGACAGTTTCCAGATTAGTCGAAACACGACCATTCAACTCGGCGTGCGTTATGAGTTCATGAGTCCACTGCGCGACATCCGCTATGCCAACACAAATCTCACGTTCGAGAACGGCGCCCCTGCCGTCTTCATCGGTGGCCAGCAAGGTTTTCCTGAGGGTTTGACATATGCAAACAAGCTCAACTTCGCACCGCGAGCGGGAATTTCGCACAGCATTCCCGGTCATGGAATCGTGTTACATGCGGCGTTTGGCATCTTCTTCACCCCTGTCGACATGAATACGTGGTGCAATCAACGACACAACGTGCCTTACGTATTTCCCGAGACACAGCAGAGCGACAACTTCATCCCCGCTGCCGGTATTGTCGCAAGTCACTTCAATTTCGCTCCGGCTGTGCTGGGCATCACAACTGTAAGTTTCGCAGCGGTCGAGGCCGATCCACCTCCGCAATATATTCAGCAATGGAGTGCTTCGATTGAGAAGAGTTTAGGACAGGAAATGACTCTGGAACTTGGGTATCTTGGATCACACGGAGTTCATCTCCAGCGCAGTCATCTGATCAACAACGCACCGGCTGGTCCAGGCGCCATTGGCCCACGCCGGCCATTCAAGACACTAAGCTTTCTCCCGGGAATGGTACTGCCGGATAATATTACGATCGCCAATACTACCTTTCCCGTGAGTGGAATTAATCTGCTCGAGAACTCCGCGCAAAGTTGGTATGAAGCCGGTTACGTGAATGTGCGTCGGCGGCTCGCGAAAGGCTGGACGTTCCTTGCGAACTACACCTACTCGAAAAATCTCAGCGATGCTCCCGACTTTCGCTCGCCAATGTTTGAATCGGCAGCCCCGCAAGATAACTCAAGATTGTTCTTAGAAAAGGCGCCGGCTTGCGATATTCGTCATCGTTTCTCGCTCAGCACCGTGATGGATCTTCCATCGCTGAGCCGGTCCGGGTTTCTCAACGCAATATCGAAGGATTGGCGGCTCTCAGCACTCTATCAAGCACAATCGGGATTTCCTTTTACAATTTCGGTGTTTGGCGACACTGCCAATGCCGGAACGCTTCTTGGGGAGAATCCGATCCGCGCCAACTACACCGGTCAACCGGTATTCAATTCAAGCACCGGCACGTCCGACGCCTGGTTCAATCCGGCTGCATTTTCAACTCCAGCAGCCTTCACGTTCGGGAATGTTGGACGAAATTCCGTTTATGGACCAGGCTTGCAAACTCTCGATCTCGCGTTACAGCGAGAGTTCGCGGTAACTGAGACAGTGAAGGTCCAGATACGTGCTGAAGCATTCAACGCTCTCAATCATGCGAACCTGGGCACGCCAAATAGATTTGTAAACACGCCGCAATTTGGGACTATCACTGAAGCCTCTACACCGGGCCGAGAGATTCAGTTAGGCGTGCGACTTTCCTTTTAGAGTGGCCTAAGTTGGCCGGCATCGCAACCAAAGGATCAAGTGCGAGGCCGGGTCAGTACCGAAGCGCGGTAGCGTCGGGTGTGCCTCGTGTTATGTATCTGCTTGACGTTAACTAAACGCACACCCGACTCTACCGTGCTTCGGTACTGAACCTCATCTGTGGATATTCGTTTTTTTGCTAAAACCGGCTATTACTTGTGCTTAATTTGTCGAATTTTCGAAGTGACTCTTGTTCACCGACCGCGTTTTGATCTATAAAGTCCTCACAGCGCAATAACCTAAATGCGAGGAGCAGAGTTCAACCATCGCCGCTCGGTGGTCTGAGTTCTATTGTCGGCAACCTACTAATTCACTCAACGGAGCTTTGTATGAACGACGATTCACAATCGGACGTGGTGAATCCCACACGCCGGGTTTTCCTTCGGAACACCGGAACTACGGCGGCGGCGGTATTTATCGGTGTATCTGGAGCCCCGCAGCTAAACTTGACTCTGACGGCTGAGGCTGCGACCGAAGAAAATGCGGTCGGAGCAAATATTGACGGAGCAGTGCCAATCACACTTCGCATCAACGGCAAGGACCACCAACTTCGCATCGACCCTCGAACGACACTCCTCGATTGCATCCGCGAGACCGTTACCCTCACCGGAACGAAGAAGGGCTGCGATCACGGACAATGTGGCGCGTGTACGGTCCATGTCAACGGCAGGCGCGTGAACTCATGTCTTAGTCTGGCTTTGATGCATGATGGTGAAGAGATCACAACGATAGAAGGTCTAGGCACACCAGACGCGATGCATCCAATGCAAGCCGCTTTTGTGGCCCACGATGGATACCAATGCGGCTACTGCACTTCAGGACAAATCATGTCCGCCGTCGCCCTGTTAAAGGAACCGTGCGGCCCGGATGACGCTGCAGTAAAGGAATGTATGAGTGGCAATATTTGTCGCTGTGGGGCTTACGCCAACATCATCGCCGCAATTCAAAAGGTTCGCCACAACGCTTAGAAACGAGCAGGAGCTACCATGCATACATTTGAATTTGTTCGTCCTGCAGATACAGTCAAGGCTGTTGCCGCTGCCGGCCAGGCTAAAACCGCACAGCAGGGCGCAGACATCCGGTTCTTAGCCGGTGGTACGACGCTGATCGATCTGATGAAACTAAACGTCGAGACGCCATCGCAGCTCCTCGACATCAATCGCTTGCCGCTCGATAAGATCGAAGCAACGGCTGACGGCGGGCTTAAAATCGGCGCCACCGCTCGCAATTCAGATCTCGCTCACCATCCTACGGTCCAACGGGATTATGCGGTGTTATCTCAGGCGATTCTGGCCGGCGCATCCGTACAGCTCCGAAACATGGCGACGACGGCGGGGAACTTGCTCCAACGAACAAGATGCGTCTACTTCCGCGACACTGCCATGCCATGCAACAAGCGGGAGCCCGGATCCGGCTGCCCGGCTATCACTGGCGCCAATCGCACACTCGCTATCCTGGGAACCAGCGAACATTGCATTGCGACTAACCCATCGGATATGTGCGTAGCGATGGCCGCGCTGGAAGCCACAATACATATCGTCGGTCCCAAGGGAACACGAGCAGTACCAATTGCAGACTTTCACTTGCTACCGGGCAACACACCACAACGAGAAACTGTTCTCGAACCGGGCGATCTAATAACACACGTCACACTTCCTCCACCGGTGGCAGGAAGTAAGCAGCTGTATTTGAAACTACGTGACCGGGCGTCATATGAGTTTGCATTGGCGTCAGCGGCAGTAGTAGTCACTGTGGCCGGCGGAAAAATCACGCGCGCACGAGTGGCCATGGGTGGTGTGGGGACAAAGCCATGGCGATCGACCGAGGCCGAAGCCGCGCTCGTTGGTCAGGCCGCCAACACTGCCAACTATCGCAAAGCAGCAGAAGTAGCTCTACGCGACGCCAAACCACAGAGTCAGAACAAATATAAGATCGAGCTGGCAAAGCGCTGCCTCACTCATGCTTTTACAACAGCAGTGACAGGTTGAGTTTACGAAGGAGCGAATATGTCAACGACGCCAGAAGTTCCCATGTCACCAATTGGTAAGGATACGCCTCGAGTCGATGGACCACTCAAGGTGACCGGGGTGGCTCGATACACTTCCGACTACAACTTTCCGGGGCAGCTTTACGCCGTTCCCGTTGAAGCGACGATCGCCAATGGACGATTGACGAAGCTCGACACCGCAGCTGCTGAGAAGATGCCGGGAGTGCGCGCGATTTTTCATCGCGAGAACATCGGTAAGATCTTCCGCTCGACTCTTGGACCAGGCTTTGCCGGCATTACTGACGAACGGCGACCGCCATTCGAAGACGATGTGATCCGCTACTATGGCCAATACATCGCACTGGCTGTAGCTGACACCTTTGAGGCCGCTAAAGCCGCTGCCGATGCCGTCCGCGCCTCCTATCAAAAAGAGAAACCCAACGTCGATACTGAGCTTAAAGCCGACGACGAACCCCAAGTGGTTGCCACGACTTTCGCACAGGCCAACCGCCTCCAGAGTAAGCGCGGAGATGCCGAAGGTGCGTTCGCAACTGCTCCCGTCAAGCTAGACCAAACCTATGTGACACCGACTACTACACATAATCCCATCGAGCTGCATGCTACCACTGCGATTTGGGATGGCGGGAATCTGACGATCTACGATTCGACGCAGGGCGTCGTAAATTTCAGAGGCGTGCTCGCGCAAATGTTTGGCCTGCCCAAAGAGAATGTCCGCATCATTTCGAGATTTCTGGGTTCGGGTTTTGGAGGCAAGCTATTTCCCTGGACGCATTGCTCGCTCTCGGCGGCCGCGGCAAGGCAACTGAATAAGCCGGTGAAACTCGTGATCAGTCGCAAGATGATGTTCCAAACGGTTGGTCATCGCCCGAGAACGCAGCAGCGAATGCGATTGGGCGCCACTCCGGACGGAAAGCTCGTTTCACTTCAGCACGACTACGTTAACCACCAGGGAATGCTCGATGGTTATCACGAAGACTGCGGCGAGGCTACCGCTTTCCATTACAGCGTGCCTAATTTACGCGTTGCGTTTGGGCGCGCCAAACGCAATGTCGGATCCCCGACTTCGATGCGTGGACCAGGCGCCGTTCCGGGCCTTTACGCAACTGAGTCGGCGATGAACGAGTTCGCCGCTCAACTCAAGATCGATCCAGTCAAATTTCGCATCATCAACGAACCTAAAATTGATGAGTCGCTTGGCCTCCCCTTCTCCTCACGTCATTTGCTCGAATGTTTTGAGGTCGGCGGCGAGAAGTTCGGCTGGTCTAAGCGCACCCCTGAAGTAGGCTCGATGAAGCGCGACGGCCTGACACTTGGGTGGGGAATGGCAAGCTGTGCGTGGATCGCGGCTCGGTTCGACGTCGAAGCCAACCTGCAACTCCGCGACGATGGAACCGCCCGCGTCGCGTGCGCAACGCAGGACATTGGCACCGGCACGTATACGATCCTCGCGCAACTCGCCTCGCAAAAGACCGGAGTGCCACTCAATAGAGTTGAAGTTGCCCTGGGTGATACAACACTTCCAGATGGCCCAATTTCAGGTGGCTCGATGGTCACAGCATCGTTGATTCCTGCTGTTTTTTCGGCCGCTGACTCGGCCATCGCATCACTGCTGTCAGTAGCAACCTCAGCACCGGGATCGCCATTCAACAACCGAACACCAGACCAACTGGGATTCGAAAACGGTCGGGTGTTTTTGAAGACTGAGGGCCCAACAAAGGGAGTTCCGTTCGGAGATTTGCTTCAGCGGGCCAACCTTCGCCTGGTAACTGGAGTGGGCAAGTCTGAGTCATCTTTTGCTAATCCAACCCCTAAATTCTCGACGCACTCATTTGGGTGTCACTTCGTCGAAGTCACCTGGCAGCCGGAGATCGCCCGGTTACGCGTCAGCCGTGTCGTTACAGTCATTGATGCTGGACGCATCCTGAATCCACTTGCCGGTCGCAACCAGATTGAAGGTGCGGTTGTGATGGGCATCGGCATGGGACTTTTCGAGCATACGACTTACGATCCGCAGAATGGTGCGCCGATTAATAGCAGCCTGGCCGATTACGTGATGGCGGTCCATGCTGATGCGCCGAAAATCGACGTGCATTTCCTTGATTATCCCGACAAAGAAATTAACGAACTTGGCGCACGCGGCATTGGCGAAATCGGTCTCGCTGGCATGGCGGCAGCAATTACCGATGCCGTCTATCATGCAACTGGAGTTCGCGTTCGTGAAATACCAGTTAAGATTGAGGATTTGTTGACGTAATACCGAAAACGGTTCAGAAGCGTGTAACCAGCAAGAGTCCCAGTCCAATCGCAACCAGATCCTCGGGAATGGCCACGGCAAAATCCCGAGTGCGCAGCGCCTTCACGAGTCCAACTCGTGCATGATACCCCCCAAACGCCCCGGCGATGGCGCCAACTGCTCCCGCGGCGGCCGTCAACCAAGGCGAAGCGCCTCCAGCAACTCCGAAACACGCACCAGTTAGAAGTCCCATGACGACGCGAAAAATGAGCGGCATCGCTGTAGTTCGCGCTGGTGTCTTCGGTAACTGGTCAGCCACAAATTCGCCCAAAGCTCCGAGTGTGAAAATCGCCACCGCCCACACTGAACCCATGAACGCCAATGAAGACTTAGATAGGTTCAACAGACTAGTGTGCGCCGCCCACGCTACGACCGCTGGAGCTGTCAATGACCGCAGTCCACCAACAAAACCGATTCCAAACGCCAGGACCAGTACAAATCCAAGATTCATCACATTCCTCCAAGGGGTATTACACCTGCTCAAGTGACACAACGCTATTTATCAACTGTCGGTTTCGTTGTAAACTGGGCACACTGATTGACAGTCCTTATCCTTATCGAATCCAGGTCGGAAAGCAATACCAATAAGAAAATGCGTTGAATTGCAACTCAGCAATCAGCTTCTTACTTCTGGCGCCCTCTAAACGCGACAGGTGACTAAAATCTATGACACTCAAACCTCGAGCCCTCAATACCGCATTTTGCGCGCTTCTGCTCACGATAGTAGCGCTCACATTGTTCCTGCTGATTCCCTCGGCAACCTCCCCGGCCTCTGCTGCAATTCAAGCAGTCAACGGGAAAATCGCATTCGTCGACGGGAATTCTCTGTACACGATTAACGCCGACGGTAGCGGGCAATTGCTCCTGATCAGCGACGGGATGAATCAGGCACCAACGTGGAAGCCAGACGGTACTAAGATCGCTTTTGGACGTCGTGGCAATATGGATCCGGCCTTCGCTATTCACACGATCAATCCTGACGGTAGTGGCATCCAAAAGATAAGCACCGATCCCTCAAACGACAGCGAACCGACATGGTCTCCCGACGGCAGCAAGATCGCGTTTACTAACTCCACCGGTAGTACTCCCGAGATTGCCGTTATGAACGCCGACGGCAGCAACAGGGTGAATCTGACGAGCAATACGGCCATTGATCTAAATCCGGTCTGGTCCCCAGATGGTACGAGGATCGCATTTGTCAGTACGCGCGACTTTCCCGGTTTAACAGGTGATATCAGCACTGGTTTTGAGATCTATGTGATGAACGCCGACGGCAGCAATCAAGTCCGTCTCACCAATAACAATTTTCGAGACTCTGATCCGTCATGGTCTCCAGACAGCACCAAAATTACATTTGGTACGAATCGCGACGGCAATTTCGAAATCTATTCGATGAACTCGAATGGTAGTAATCAGATCAACCTCACCAACAATAGTTCCAGCGATTTTGATCCGGTCTGGTCACCAGATGGAAACCGGATTGCCTTTCTCAGCTTCCGCGAAAGCGTGATGAATATCCCGCAAGAAATTTTTCAGATGAACACCGATGGCAGCAACCCAACTCGCATCACGACAAGCTCACTCGCTGAGAACGAACTGGCATGGCAGTCGACGCAAGGCGCACCAACTCCTACTCCTACTCCGACGCCAGTTCCCTCGCCCAGTCCGTCACCAATGGTGGTGATCAGCCAGGTCTATGGCGGAGGAGGAACGGCGGGCGCCGCTTACCAGACTAGCTATATCGAGCTATTTAACCGCGGCGCAACCACCGTTGATATGACCCAGTGGTCGTTACGCTTTACTTCTGATACGGGCGCTTTCAACACCGCTATCATGTTTGTAAGCACCCGGTCGATACCGTTAAATCCCGGGCAGTATCTACTCGTTTCGGTTGGACCAACTGGACCAACGGGGCTTCCGGTGCCGGCAGATTTTTCTGCTTCAAACCAAACTTTGGGAACTTCCGGCAAGGTTGTGCTGATCAGGCCTAATTCGAACGTTCCCTTCAACACCTGTCCCTTACCAGACGCCGGAGTCGTTGACTTTGTTGGTTTTGGCCCAAACGCCAATTGTTTCGAAGGCGCTCCACTGGCGGTCACCTTGAACAACACTACTGCGGCGTTTAGAAAGACGGACGGTTGCACTGATACCGACAACAACTCGAGTGATTTTTCAACTGGACCAGCGTCTCCAAGAGCCTCGTTTTCTCCAGTTCATCCTTGCAACGAAATCGACGATGTCGACTTTTTCGTCAGACAGCATTACGCCGACTTTCTGAACCGGCAACCCGACCCTTCAGGTCTGGCATTTTGGAAGAACGAGATTTCGCTCTGTGGTACTGATGTGAGTTGTATCGAGGTGAAACGCATCAACGTCTCGGCCGCCTTTTATTTGTCGACTGAATTTCAGCATACAGGTTATCTGGCCTACCGCACTTATAAGGCGGCGTATGGACTGATAGCCGGAACGCCGGTTCCAGTACGATTCAACGAATTCCTGACGGATACCCAACAACTTGGCCAAAACGTTATAGATGGCACGCCTGGCTGGGAGATTCAGCTTGAAGCAAATAAGGTCGCGTTCTTTGCTGACTTCGTGACCCGACAACGCTTCACGAACACTTATGCGACGAGCGTCACTCCGACTGCGTTTGTCGATTCCCTGTTTACGAATGCCGGGTTCACTCCTTCAGCTTCCGATCGAACGGCTGCAATTAACGAATTTGGGGCCGCCGCCAATACCGCGGATACAGGGGCTCGAGCTCGAGCGTTGCGACGCGTCGCAGAGAATCCCGATTTCGCTCAATTAGAATTCAACCGCGCATTCGTGTTGATGCAGTACTTCGGATATTTACGACGCAATCCAAATGATCCTCCAGAACCAAATCTGGATTACGCAGGCTACAATTTCTGGCTGACCAAGTTGAATAATTTTGGCGGGAATTTCGTCAACGCAGAAATGGTGAAAGCTTTTATCACTTCCAGCGAATACATGCACCGCTTTGGACCATAAAATATTCGCTGGCTGCGAAACACAAACCACTGAAACCTCGAGGGAATATCGGGTTTGATACTGGGTAGTGAGCTCTACCTCTTAAACTCGGAGTCCTTGAGATGTTTAGTGGTGCCTTCAGTCACGCTGTAAGAAGTAGGAATAAATTCAGTTGTGTTCGCTGAGGGCAATGAAAGAACATCAAGGTCATTGGTAGTGATTTCGTCGCCTTCCTTTAAGGCTGCTTCCCTCGCAATCCGCACGAGTTTCTTACTGACAAACACACCGTTGACTACCAGTGATAAACCGACAAATAGAGGAATCACACCAACAACCCAGATACGGCTGAGAATTTCCGCAACCTCCGGTGAAACTTTTCCGCTCAGGATGAGGCCGTTCATGAATATACTCAGAAAAATTAACAGAGAGACACCCACGCTACCGGTGATTATTCCCGCTTTTATTTCCTTGATGCGGTCGACCTCCGGCGCGATTCCCCGGCGGTGATAGAGCTCTTCCTGCCGCCGTCGACTCTCGGCATCCGACGCAGCAATGTCAGCAAACCAGGGCTTACTCTTGTCAAGCTTCTCGCCAGGAGCCCCAGTCTCGAAAGCCTTGCGAACGGCGAAGAGGTTTGCGCCACAAACCTTGCAAAACTTCAACTCTTCGCTCTGATTAGACCCACATCGCGGACAAAACATGTGACACTCCTGATCGGCCTATGATGCAAACATACGAGGATAATAATAGGAGTGTTCGGTACAAGTTTGCCATGGGGACGAGGCCTTTGGGTCGAAATTCACAAGACGAACAATAGTTTTAAGAGGTGCTTATAAGGCAGACTATTCCAAAGTGGCTCGTAGAAGTTGCTTTTGGGCCATATTGGCCACTATCGAGACCTTTATTCCTGATCAGGAGGATGAGCCAGCTATGGATAAGCCCAAGATTGAAGGCGGATGGCAACCCATTCGAAACGCGTTGCACCCGCCTCTGCAAGAAGAGCCTCGTTGGCCAGCTGCGATCGCGATAATGGCTTTGGGAGGTCTATACGCGGTTCTCCCTCCAGCGTTACTTGTCGGTGGACATCGATGGCTCTTGTTTGTTCTCGTAAGCGTCTTGTTAGTACCAACAGTCGTTGCAAACCGTAGAGGAAATCACTTAGTGACTGAGATTCTGGGAATAATCCTCAGTTCGGTGGTTACAATCGCACTTGTTTGGTCGCTAATATTGCTAATCCAGGTATTGCCCGAACATCAGATTGCACCCGATCAACTTCTGAGATCGGCTGGCGCGTTATGGATAGGAAATATCCTGGTCTTTGCTTCATGGTACTGGCGTTTGGACGCAGGTGGACCACACTCGAGGTCGCTGACGCCTGGGCACACCGATGGTGCGTTTTTGTTTCCGCAAATGACACTGTCACCGGAACTCAAGGCTGCCGCAGGAGAGGAAAACTGGTCACCCAACTTTATCGACTATCTCTTTCTGGCCTTCAATACGAGCACTGCTTTTTCTCCAACGGATACCGCACCTTTATCTCGGTGGGCCAAGTCGCTAATGATTACACAGTCGCTGATTTCTCTACTCGTCATCGCGCTGCTCGCTGGCCGCGCCGTCAATATTCTCTGATGATTCGTAGGGGCGTCCCTCCGTGGGCGCCCCCCTCATGGATCGTTAATAGATTGTATCTGCAGCTAATGAAGTCCGGGAAACTCCGTCAACTGTTCAATGTTGCAAATGACACAAGTAAAAGGGGTCTCACGGAAAGTGAAGCTATTGGTCGGACTGCCGTAAGTCTCCAGAGCGCGGTTTAGGTGGAAGTCCCTCGCCCAATTCTCGTAAATCATCAGCCGCATCCGCTAATTTCTGGGTTCGCGTACAGGCGCTCGTACTAAACTTTTCTTCCTTGAGGGTTGCGTACACCAGGTAGGACTCACCTTTCAGAAATCGAAAGTCATCGGCCATGAAGGTTGTATTGCCGTTGGCGTATTTGCGACCTGAGGTGTAAAGGTAGATTTCTGCAGCTCCACTCCCCTTCCACCAACGCATGACCTTCAGCTTGATGACCAGAGTCCTGGATCCATCCTTTTCTAAATTCTCATACTCTTCTCCGATAACCTCGCCGGAAAACACTGCGGCTGAATTGGTAACCGCAATACTTACCGATACAGGCGGTGGACATTCACAGACTGAATTGCCAAAGCCTGTAAAGGACATCAGAGTTAGCAACAGCAAATTCTGCATAACACTACCTGCCAAACCAGACGATCGGGACCTTTAGTAGTAGGTGATATCGCGCAATTCGGCAATATTTGGTTGGGGTGGCCCAACCCTATCGGTCTGCGTGAAGCGAGCCTTCCTGGTCCAATTTCCATGTGAGTCGTAGTCAATAGTGATCGAGGAGCGCTCGAAGATCTCTGATCAGTTTGCTGTTCGTTGAACGAAGTTATATCAGTTTCATTTTCTCGCTCGTCATAGGTGTAAACAACTCTCTCTCTTTCAAGGCCCCACCAACTTCATAGGTCGCTACTTCTTTTGTTCGTTTGGAGGCGTTGTAGGTATAGACCACTTTTCCCGGTCTGGGCGCATGCGGTGAAAACGCCCCAGGGACACTATTAAACTCCAGGATCAAATTCTCCAACAATCTTTCCTGGTTGTCATAGGTGGAGATAATCTGGTACCTCAACTTATCTCCATGATACTGAAGCAGCTC
>DASROI010000154.1:0-35952 GCA_035646955.1 Pyrinomonadaceae bacterium | reverse complement strand
CATCTTCACCGTGCCCTGGATCATTCGTTGGCCCACTCCTGCAATCGTCCCGCCAACCTGAATATCGCCAGTGTAATTAACTTTTGTTTCTCCGCCGTCTTCAACCAGATCTAGATCACCCGAACCCTTTAGAAATCCCGGTGCGCCTTTACCATCAACCACCATCCGAAAGTGCTCGGGCTCGCGTAGATCTTCCAGGCGCACAGTTCCATTGAAGACACCCTTGATAGATCCCACGCCCGTCCGCAGCACTGCGGCGTATGTGTTGTCGCCAGTCTTTTCCAGCTTCTCACAGCCTGGAATGCAACGCTTCAAAACCTCGGGATTAGTTAGAGATTCGTAGACACGTTTGCGCGAGGCGGCCAGTTGATGTGAACCCTCAAGCTTCATTTACCTGGCGTTGGCCCTGGCTGCTGCGATAGCTCGACGAGTATGAACTTGCGCAAGATGGCAGCGGTACTCTGATGAAGCATATAGATCGCTATTGGCATCTACGCCGTCACAAACATGAGAAGCCGCAGAGCTGATCGATTGTTCATCTACACTAGTTCCGATGATAGCCGCTTCGGTAGCGTTCGGACGAAAAGCCTTGCTGCCAACTCCAGTGACGCCAATACTGGCGCTCTCGCATTTTCCATTCGCATCGAGAACCAGATTTACGGCAATTCCTACTACCGCAAATCCGGAAGCCGGATGTGGAACCTTCTGATACGCCTGGCCAAACCGTCCTGTTGGTTTCTTAATGCGAATCTCGCGCAAAATCTCGCCAGGTTCTAATGCAGTAGTCAGTAAGTCAACAAAGAAGTCGTCCGCTTTCACAATGCGCTCTCCGGCTGGACCGATAAGTATAAGTTCGGCATTTAATGCTAAGGCGGTGGCGGGCCAATCACCGGCTGGATCCGAATGGGCCAGGCTCCCTCCAATTGTTCCCTTGTTCCTGACCTGGACGTCACCAATCGACAGCGCACAGGCGGGAATTAGAGGACAAATGTTCTTGAGAAGAGCTGACGATTCCAACTCGTAGTGAGTTGTCGTTGCGCCAATCAATATTTGGCCGGTCTCCTCCCGAATATAGGAGAGATTCTTGATGCGGGTGATGTCGATCAAGAGTTCCGGCTGGGCCAATCGCAATTTCATCGCGGGAATCAAACTATGGCCGCCCGCCAAGACCTTTGCGCCATCAGGATTCGCAGACAGGAGCGATAAAGCCTCGTCGAGAGTTGTTGGTGCGTTGTAATCAAAAGCAGCTGGTATCATTTGTGCGACTCCTCAGAGAATCAATGGCCGTTGATTATTTTCCAGACGGCTTCCGGTTTGATAGGCATATCAAGATGCTTAACTCCGAATGGTGCAAGTGCATCAACAATGGCGCCTACAATTGCCGGCGTGGCACCGATTGTTCCCGCCTCGCCTACTCCCTTAACACCGAGCGGATTGACAGGCGATGGAGTTTCGGTCCTGTCAAGCTTGAATGGTGGAATGTGTGAAGCACGGGGCACCGCGTAGTCCATCAACGTTCCGGTAATTAGTTGGCCCTGCTCGTCATAGACGACTTCTTCATACATTGCCTGTCCAATCGATTGAACGATGCCACCTTGAACTTGTCCTTCGACCAGCAACGGGTTGATGACTTTGCCGCAATCATCCACTGCTATGTAGTTTAGGAATTTGATGTCTCCGGTTTCACGGTCAATTTCAACCACGGCTATGTGCGTGCCAAACGGAAAGGTAAAATTCTTAGGCTCGAAGAAGTACGTCGCCGACAAACCTGGTTCAGTATCGGGCGGCAACTCCTTGGCAAGGTGGGCCGCAAGCGCAATATCCTGAATTGTGAGGCTGGATTTACCCTCTGTATGCGGCTCAGGAAGGGCGGCCGCCGGCGCTTCGCCCACAGGTACGACGGGTTCTGAAATTCCCGTAGCCGTGGCCGCTGCTGCAGCCTCCTGCGAGTATTTACCGCCTTCGAACGACAACCTCGAGGCATCGCACTTCAGCATGTGGGCTGCTATCTTGTGCGCCTTTTCTTTCAATTTTTGGATTGCGACGTAAACCGCAGTCCCGCCAACTGCAGTAGCACGGCTGCCGAATGTGCCGATGCCGTACTGGACCACTCCGGTGTCACCATGAATGACCGTGATGTCGTTGAGATCAACGCCAAGTTCATCAGCAGCAATTTGAGCGAAGGATGTTTCCTGACCCTGGCCGTGGGGTGAAGCGCCCGTCAACACCGTCACTTTGCCGGTCGGTTCGATACGTACGGTTGCGCTTTCCCAACCTCCGGCAGGCATCGCCTGAGATGGTCCAAGTGCGCAAATCTCTACGTAGGTGGAAATTCCGATACCAATCAGTTTTCCCTCTGCGCGGGCCTTTTGCTGTTGCTGACGAAGACCAGCATAACCCGCTAACTGTTGGGCCTTATCGAGTGCGGCTTCATAATCCCCACTGTCGTAATCCAGACCGGTTGCGGTATGGAAAGGGAATTCGTTAGCGCCGGGAAAGTTTTTTCGTCGTACTTCTGCGGGATCCATTTTTAGTTCCGCAGCTACAAGATCGAGTGCCCGCTCTACTACGTAAGTTGCTTCCGGACGTCCAGCGCCGCGGTAGGCATCCGTTGCCATCTTGTTAGTAAAACAAGCGGTAATGTTCATTTGGATGGCTGGAATTTTGTATGCGCCGGAAAGCATCAATCCGGTCAAAGTGGGAATTGCCGGAGTAAGAAGTTGGTGATAAGCGCCGAGGTCAGCGAAAACACTGTAACGCAAACCAGTGAGAGTGCCGTCGTTTTTGAAAGCGATCTCGATATCTCCCACTTGCCCACGACCGTGAATGGTTGCTTGCATATTTTCACGGCGGGTCTCGATCCACTTGATCGGCTTGCCCAACTGAACTGAGATCCAACCGATCAAAGCCTCTTCGCCATAGACGTTTAACTTCGAACCAAAGCCGCCACCGACTTCAGGAGTAATGACCCGCAGCTTGTTTTCCGGAATTCCAATCATGATCGCTAGCTGCGTCCGAAGGAGGTGCGGAATCTGTGTTGATGACCAGACCGTCAGCTCTTCTTCTCCAGGCAGGTAGCGAGCTAAAACACCACGTGGTTCCATCGCGATCGGCGCGAGCCTGTTGTGTAAGATGCGTTGCTTGACAACGTGATCGGCTGAAGACATAGCCGCTTCAATGTCGCCTTCACCTGACGTCAGTTTGTAAGCAACGTTGTCGGGAAACTTCTCATGAATAACTGGCCCACCCTGAGCCGCCGCTTCGACGTCTACGACCACTGGAAGATCTTCATAATCGACCACCACAAGGTCCACGGCATCGCGAGCGGTGTACCGATCGGTCGCGACAATGGCTGCAATTGGATGGCCGACGAAATAGACCTTGTCCCCGGCTAACACACGATGATCAGGCACCTTTAATTCAGGCAGCGCACTGGCGCAGGGAACAGGTCCGACCTTCTCAACATCTTTTCCCAGGTAGATAGCCACGACGCCCGGCGAGGCAAGTGCCGCGCTGATATCAATGCTCTTGATTTTTGCGTGAGCGTATACGGACCTCACAAAAGCGACGTGAAGTGTGTCTGGCAACCGGATATCGTCGACGTAGTGGGCCAGGCCTTTGATCAGTCGAGGATCTTCCGTTCGTTTTATAGGCTTGCCCACATATTTGTTATTCATGTGAACTCCTTAGTGATCAGTTCTATTTTGACGAGCCTGCGCCCTTAGCAGCGGCATATTCAACTGCCTCGATTATGTGCTCATATCCGGTGCAGCGACAGAGATTGCCTTCGAGTCCGTGACAAATATCCTCACGCGAAGGCGACTGATTCCGATCCAGTAACTGGGCGGCGGCAATTATCATCCCGGGGGTGCAATACCCGCATTGCAAACCGTGCTTTTCCCAGAAACCTTCCTGAACCGGATGGAGTTCACCATTCGTTGCGATCCCCTCGATCGTGGTGACTGACACACCTTCCGCTTGAACGGCGAACATCGTGCAAGACTTCACGGCTTTACCATCGACGAGGACCGTGCATGCTCCACACAGAGATGTCTCACATCCCACGTGCGTTCCCGTCAATGACAGGATGTCGCGCAGGTAATGCACCATAAGCATTCTTGGTTCGACCTCATCTGAGCGCGAGACACCATTGACTGTTAGGTTGATAGCCTTCTTCATGAGCTACCTCGCTTTTCTTTTGATAGAAGGAAAGGTTTGTTACTGAGCGCTTTCTAAGATAGTTTAGCCCGAAAGTCAATGCTGGCTGCCCGGGAGCATCTGGTAGTCACCGACTTGTTATTGGGCCAACGCTACGACAATTTAAGAGACAAATTTACGCTTCGAGCCACTGAACGCGAGTTCCGAAAAGCGATAAATTCAGAACGTTCTAAACGGTAGCTTTATGAATCTGCCGTTTAAGACGATGAATGGACCGTCGAATTGTCTTTAGCGTGTTCCGATCATGAGCGTCGATAGCTTCGGTACGCTTGGCTTTGAGTTCACGAATCCTGGCTTTTATGGATGCTTTGTCCACGCCTACGACATCGTGGTGCTCATGTTTTATTCCAAGGGCTTTTGATAACGCAATTACGAGATGTTCTTTGTTGAGCTGGGTGTAGCCCTTGACCGCTTCGTGGTCCACGCCTTTGGCTATTTCACGAAGGTCCGCAAGAGTCTTGTGTCGAAGTTGTTCGAAAGTTAAGTCCATATGATCCTCCTTAGCAGCCGGACGAGTCCGTTCGGTCGTAGATTTGATTCAAGTGATGTTTGAGGTGGCCCAGATAGTCGCGTACGAAATAGAGAAGCGTTACAGGCTGATTACTATCGACAGTTTTCCAGGCTATTTGATCAAGGTTATGAATTTTGCGAGGCTTGGTTAGAACTTTTTCAGGAATCTGTGTGACGACGTGTATGAGATGCAAGTTATAGAGAGACCAGAGTTGAATGAGGTCCAACCACGACGCGTCATTGTAGTTTTGTAATTCGACCCAGGAGTTCTGCTCGTATCCCGGAAAGACCAGTTCTTCCATTGACTGAGCCCTGATGAAACGCTGATGATTATTCGCGGCAGAATCAATCAGATGTCCCAGGATTTCTTTAGCGGTCCATTGCTCAGCAGGATGTGACGAAGAAGTTGTCCTCGCCTCAAGCGCTCGTAGATGTTCGGTCGCGGAGAGAATGGTTTCGCGAAAGTCCTGGAGGAAACTTTCGACACTATTAGGATCAGTTTCCATCAAACACCAGCTGGGTTTATTTGATTTGGCGACCAGATAATAACGCAATGACTTGGGATGAGAAAAGCCTCGGTTGATGCCGGTAGTGCGGCGTTCACCGTGCGGGCCCCACTTTGCAGGAATCCGAATGCGCGTGTTGCGTTTTTAAGCTATTGGTCCTGGTCAGTGCTGAAAACATTGTGGAACGAACCGAGCATTAGGTCGAGGGGCATCCTAAGCGTTGAAATGATCAAAAAGCTGACAGGTTTATCAATTGTCGTCCTCGTGGTTCTGTTGATCATCGGCACCGGCGCGGGGGAATCAATCGCTAAAGGTGTGACCTTTTACGCACGAGTTGTGAAGCTTTATACGCAGACTCCCGAGACCAAGATCTCGATGCCATTGGCCCAGGTCTCACGAAGTCAGATTGCCAACACCTGGCACGCGGCACGCGGAACTGACAGGCTTCACGAAGGACAAGACATCTTCGCCCCGAAAGGCACTCCCATACTCTCCGCGACAAGGGGACTGGTGTACAAGATTGGAGAGAACAACCTTGGCGGTCAGACTGTTTCAGTAATAGGTGCCGGAGGTCGAGTGTATTACTACGCTCATCTCGATGCTTATGCGCAGAATCTTACTGAAGGCGATTTCGTCACAACCCAGACGGTGCTGGGTTACGTAGGGACAACCGGAAACGCCCAGGGCACGCCACCCCATCTCCATTTTGGTATTTACACAACGTCTGGCCCAATAGATCCGCTGCCGTTACTGGCGGACCGTAACTCCCTACAAGGGCCGAGACCTGTTGAAAGGCATTCACCGCCAGGAAACACCCCTGTTCGCAATGGCGCGGCTCGTTAATGAAAAGTAAGACGCGCACGCTAGCCGCCACAAACTTGAAATGTCTGCCTTGGGTCAGGGTTCAAGTAGTTCAAGGTCTCCGCCCTTGCAATATTTGACTCTAAACCCTTGTAGCATTTAATCTTTCCTGCCAGTTCAATTTGGGTTTGCGCCGCGCCGAGTTTCGAACTCAGCTTTATAACCAGGACTACATTCCTTAGCGTCAAGTAGTGGTGCGTTGCGAGCCTGCACTTCGACAATTCAATTGCCAATCAAAGGAGTACACGCGTGCGAATGCGATTCCGGTTTCTCCCTGTCTCGATCTTTGTTCTCTCGTTAACCATTGCAATTTTTGTTTTTGCTCCTCGTTCAAGGGCCACAAGCGCTCCGCAAGATCCTCCGCAAAGTCCTCCGGCCGGTGCTGGCGGCCAGGAACGTCCAGGTCGTCCGGAGCAACAGCCTGAAATCAAACCTTTCGACAAGGTCATCACAAAGGATGCCAAGTCGGATGAAGGTATTTTCAACATTCATACGGTTAAGGAAAAAGTCTATTACGAAATTCCCAAGACTGAACTGGGTAAAGAATTTCTTTGGGTAAGCCAGATCGCGAAGACGACACTCGGCGTCGGTTATGGGGGTCAGGCTGCCGGCAATCGAGTTGTGAAGTGGGAGCGGAAAGGAAATCGCATCCTGCTTAGAAACGTTTCTTACGAGGTGGTGGCTGATCCGAGACTTCCAGTGTCACGGGCAGTCCAGGCAGCGAACAACGACACCATCATAATGGCCTTTAATATTGAAGCGCTGGGTAAAGACGACTCAGCGGTGATCGATGTCAGCAAGTTGTTTACTACCGAAGTAACGGAATTCAGCGCTCGGACTCGCCTTAGAGCTCGAGGATTCGATGCTACTCGCTCCTTCATCGAAAAAACAAAGTCGTTCCCAAACAATATCGAAGTCGAGGTTTCGCAAACTTACACTTCGCCTCCTGAAGCGACCCCGGTGGGCGGCGGAGGTGGACCAGCACCGGTGCCTAATCCATTTGCGCAGGGAATGAGAGCGGGAACTAACGCGACAGTGGTGATGCATTACAGCATGGTGAAGCTTCCTGAGAAGCCGATGATGCCGCGAATCTTTGACGAGCGTGTCGGATATTTCACTATTCGTCAAACCGACTACGGTATCGATGAACAACGCGCTCCACAACGCACGTATATCACGCGTTGGCGCCTGGAGAAAAAAGACCCGAATGCTGAAATCTCCGAGCCCATCAAGCCGATCGTCTATTACGTCGACCCGGCAACTCCGACGAAGTGGGTTTCGTGGATTAAGAAGGGAATTGAGGATTGGCAGCCGGCCTTTGAAGCCGCAGGATTTAAGAATGCCATCATTGCCAGAGAAGCGCCTTCAAAAGCTGAAGATCCCAACTGGGATCCTGAAGATGCGAGGTATTCGTGCATACGTTACCTGCCATCGACAATTGAAAATGCCTCAGGCCCACATGTGTCGGACCCGCGTACGGGTGAAATTTTGGAGTCAGACATTCAGTACTATCACAATGTCATGAATCTTCAGCGCGATTGGTATTTCCTCCAGGTTGGACCACTTGATGCGCGCGCTAAGAAGCTTCCGTTGCCGGATGACTTAATGGGGAGGTTGGTGGAGTATGTGGTCGCACATGAAGTTGGGCACACCCTTGGCTTTCAGCACAACATGAAGGCGAGCGCGCTCTATCCAGTTGAGAAAGTCCGCGATCCGCAGTGGTTGAAGACAATGGGTCACACACCCACTTTGATGGATTATTCACGCTTTAATTATGTGGCCCAGCCAGAAGACAACATTCCGCTCGAAGATTTGATTCCGAAGATTGGACCGTACGATAAATGGGCCACTATGTGGGGTTACAAACCCATCCCCGGAGCAAGGACGGCCGAGGAAGAAAAGAAGACACTTGACGAGTGGGCCCGTGAACAGGATACGAAGCCGTACCTGCGCTTCTCGACCGCCGATTCGCGCGGCTCAGATCCGGGTGAAAACACAGAAGCAGTTGGCGATGCCGATGCAATTGTGGCAACCGGCCTGGGTATCAAGAACCTGAAACGAGTCGCGGATATGCTGTTGCCGGCAACGTCACATCCGGGTGAGCCGTACGACGATCTCGAAGAGTTGTATGGTCGCATGTTGGGCCAGTGGGCCACTGAACTTAATCACGTGGCTGGTCTGGTTGGTGGATTCAATTCACAGCAAAAACATGCAGGCCAGGAGGGGGTGCGGTTTACGATTGTACCGAAAGAACGGCAGGCTGCGGCGGTGCGCTTTCTTAACGAGAATGCGTTCGCGACTCCAAGCTGGGCGGTACGACCGGAGATACTTCGTCGTATCGAGGTTGTTGGTGCATTGGCCCGAGTCAATGCGGCCCAGGAACGTGTTTTGAACTCCTTGCTGAATAACACCCGCTTCGATCGGCTGGTAGAACAGGAGGCACTTGATGGTGTTGCCTCTTATAAACCTGCGGACTTTCTGTTTGATGTGCGCAAGGGAATCTGGAGCGAACTGGATGCAGGCCCGGTAAGAATTGATGTGTACCGGCGAAATCTCCAGAATTCGTATCTTGATTTGCTGTCTGCAAAATTGAATGGCAGGCCAGCTGTCACAGACGACTATCGGGCACTGATCCGGGCTGAATTGCGCGATTTGAATAGCGCGATCACAACGGCGCAGGCTCGCGCTACAGACAGACAGACGCGGGCGCATCTGGCGGACGCGAAGGATCAGATTGCGAAAGCGCTCGATCCGAAATTCTCACCACCCGCGCCGACCACGCCAACTAGTCCGTTTGGTTTTGATGATGAGCTGAAGTTCAATGTGAGCTCGTTTGAGGACTTCAATGAAGCTGATTGCTGGCCCGACTACGCAATCAGACTTCGACCGAAGAACTAAATAGTTGCGTGCTGCGCCTCTGTGATGAATTACTGCGGAGGCGCAGCGACGCAATCAAGCGACTGCGCCGCTCTGCCTCATGACGATATGGTCGCAGATCAGTTCATGCGGATTGAGTCGGGTTCAAGAAGATTCGTGGTGTTTTCAGTGACACTCGCAGGGGAATTACTCGACATCGCACCTGGGGTTATACGGTGATTAGGTATATCAGAGGCTTCAAGTTGTTTATGCCGGTGCGGGCGAATAAGTAGACCAGCGATTATGTGGCCCACTCCTGAGAGCGTTGGCAACAGTCCAAACAACCAGATTATCCTCATCACAGGTTCAATCTCGAATGGCACCTTTGCGATAACATCGGGTGGCAGCTTCAAGATCATCGCCGCGGACAGGTAATAGAGAAAAATCATCAAACCCACACCTGAAAACAGTGAAACAACACCTTTCGTAATATTAGCTTCACGTCGTTCTTCGGGTGTCTTCTTCTTCCTGAATTCTATAAATGGTCTTGACGTTTTTGGCGGCGGAGACATCTCGGCAATCTCGTGATTCATCTTCTCAAGCGCCTTTGATACCTCCTCGGTAACATGCTCCACCTTAAGACTCTTCACCATCTCTTTGATCTTCGGGAGAGGTCCGCGGTCGCTGCGCAATACGGCCTCGCTTAACGCCACTGCCTTACCAATTACTTTTAGATTAGAGCCGCAGACACGACAATACTGCAGAGTCGCTGGAGATTCGGTTCCACATTGAGGACAGTACATAGCGATTGGGAGATGGTTAAGTTCGCCTGGTCTCTACCGTGTCACTTCGACAAACGCCGGGCAGGCTCGCGAAGTTCCAAGTTTCAGGAAAAGTAGCGTCCGCAAATGCCTGTCAGGCCGAAAGCTCGTAAGCTTTCTTCAGCCAGCCAGTCAATTCGCGATCAACCGTTGAGGGTGATTCCAATTTGATTTCGAGATGCCAGCGATGCGCAGACGCTTGTTCGTGACGATGAATCCGAGCACTCTCGATATTAGAGTCAGCCTTGACCGTCAAAATAAGGTAAGCACTACGGGTCATGATCCCGGCAAACGCGGACCGGCGCACCAAGTGTATCGAAGTCTTTTTCACTTGCTCTTCGACTGGACCAAGCTTCCGAACTGCCTGCAGGATAGCTTCGTACGTGGCCTTGACCTCCGGCGAACGCGCTACAAAATGATCCTTGAGCGTTGCTGTCTTAGTCACATTATTCTTCATAGCTCACTACTCATAACTTAGTGCTTCGACAGGATCCTGACGTGCGGCTCGGAGTGCCGGGTACAACGCGCCTATTGTTCCACCGACCAAGCCCACTGCAAGTGCGATGAGAACCCAACGTGGCTCAATCTCAATTGTTAGACTCGTAACCCGCATCACCGCAAATCGGGCCAGCATTGTTAACAACACACCAGCCGCGACTCCGAGAACGCTCACTATAATTGCTTCCTGTTCAATCACCCAGGCAATGGAGGATTTCGACATACCCAAAGACTTCAAGATTCCAATTTGCCTGGTCCGCTCCGTAACGGTGGTATACATCGCCAGCAGGATCACCAACATACTGATTGCCGCTGCCACGCCAACGACGACCTTGATGAATACATTCAGGGCCGGAACACCACCAGCATAGAGATCAGGTAGGTCTCTCGTAAATATCAACTGGTCATTTGGAAACTGGTTCAAGATTCGCGCCGCCACCTCATCTTGTTTTGCGGGATCCGTACATGCTACGAGGATTGCAGATGCGCGACCATCAGCACCTTCCTGGTCCTGAAGAGTCTTCAGCGGGATTTTTATTCTGCCGCCACCCGGCGGTTCGTAGACTCCGACAATCGTAAATTCTCGTTCAAACAGTTTCACTTTGTCGCCGATCTGCGCCTTACGCCGTTCCTTCCATTCAGGATCGACGATAGCCTCATCACCCGATATTAAGGCTCGACCTTCACGCATACTCAAACCAGCAAGGCTGGCGTACTCATTGAATTCGATCCCGTCGATCAGTCTTGAACCGAAGCCTGAGTCACTGCGATCCAGAGCCTGGCCGATTGGTGTGGCCGCTCTTACTCCGTCAACCTTAGCTAACTCGGCGGCATGACTTACGGGCAAACGAAACGGGGATGATCCGCCCAGGCTGATCGAGCCGGAAGCGCGAATCATTATTTCCGCACCGATGCTCGATTCACGCCGCCCGCGTTCGTGTAAAACTCCGTGCGCCAGTCCGACGGTAAAAACGATTAGTAGAACGCCAAGCCCGGTGCCGAGGATACTGACGGCAGTTCGAGCTGGTCGATGAGCAATATTGGAAAATACGAGGCTGTCCATAAGTCGTTGTAAACGTGGGCTACGATCCAGTATTCGACGCCATGCATTTGGCAGCGTCCGTGAAGTTAATACCAATAATCCGGCTGAAGTCCAACAAACGATTGCTGCCTTTCGTACCAGCGCAAGCGCGAGGCCAGCAGCAGGGGTAAAGCCTAACCCTTTCTGAAGAATCACCTCGGTGCCACCTTCGTAAACGCCGATTGTTCCCGGCACAAAGGCGAAAGCGAAGTTTATTACCTTGGTCAACGATTCAATGATATATGCCTGTGAAACGTGCGGCTGGAAACCGAGAAAGTGTAGAGCAAGATAAACCTCGGCAACACTCGTGGCATGGGCCAAAAGATTGCACGCAACCATTCCAAAGAAGGCACCCGGATGATGTTTGTAAAAATCATAGACCTTCGACTCCAGGTGATAAATGTGCTGACGCCGCTTGAGGATGACCTTCGGGCTCAATCTTAACTGGGCCATCCGATCGATGAGCCAGGTCAGTAGCATGACTCGGCGTTTGGCTGCAAAGATCGCAGTTAGAATCCCGAGTGCGGCGACCATGGCGATCGCCAGCAATACCAGATAGACCGGCGTGGGCAGCGGATACTGGAGCAGCATTACGCAGGCGCCGCTGAGCACGAAAAAGACGACAGATAGGTTGTAAATCAGATTGTCGACGACAAGCGCCGGAACTCCATAAGTAAGCGGCACTCGTTTCCGCAAGAGGGCTACTTTGGTGGCTTCTCCGAGGAGTGGACCGGTGAACGTCAGAAAACTAATTGCCTCTCCGCCGAGGCGGGCAGCGAAAGCCTGGCGGAAGGTTATTTGCCGGTGTTCAGGCGGAACGGCAGCTCGCATTGAAATGGTGCGTAACACGTGTCGCAGACCACTTAATCCGAGAATGACGAAGAACCCGAACCCGATCCTCAAAAGGGCGTCAAATAGTGGTTGAATTCCGACCCGGCGAATTACGTAAACCAATAATCCGAGGCCTAAGAGGAATGCGAGTGTCTGTAACCAGACGAAAGAACGGCGTGAGTTGCGAGTTGTCGCTGCTGCTGCTGCTGTTTCTTCAGAGAGCTCTTCGCCCTCGTCGGTAGGCCAGTTCTCAGTTAACTCTTCTCGAGATTCAATCAAGGCGATCCGCTTGCTCCAGTAACAATAGTTGATTTGTCCTGATTAGCCGGTAACAGCTCCCTGATCAAGCGACCAGGAAAGCGCCTGAAACCTTTATTCCAAAGTACCGGAACTGGGATCCTATCATCGCGTAAATCTCCACTTAATGCCAACAGCGTCGGCACAAAGCTCAAACTGTCATACGGCTCTGTGACTTCGAGCTCCCGCGGTATTTGAGTTTTTGCGCCCCCAGCGGCCATCAGGATGGAGTGCGTCGAAATGCGAAAGAATGACCCATGATTGCCACCTGGATTAAAACCCCTGACGTCGAAATTCCAATGATTGTTAGCAATTACCAGTAAATCCGCCACAACAAGGTCTCGCTGACGATGTGCGAGGCGGCGCATCAACATCTCATCGGCGGATAACCCATTTTCGTCAAGAGATAACCGTCCAATCGGATGGTGTGTTAACTCTTCGTTTAGGCCAACCAGTCCGTTTGAATAAAGAGTGCGATGTAACGCATGCAACCACTCGAGGTCCGTATGCCATTGTCTCAACCAGGTCAACCTATCCGCACCTTCAGGTAGGTTAAGATTTGGATCTTCGAATATGTGAAGCGGCAAGCCTGGCTGCCAGTCGATCAACTCGAAATGAATTCTGCCATCTTTATCTTCCGTAAGACTCCTAATTGGTTGATAGCGGAGACTCAACTGACCGTTCTCATCGGTTCGAGCCAGGATGAGTGCTTGTTTATCTGAGCTACCTGAGACCCAGACGACATCTTCAGAGATTCGTGAATCGTCAATGACCGGAATAATCGCCGCGCCGGAAATACCCATGGCGATCATGTCTATTGGGCGATTATTGATTCCCGGCTGAACATTATTCCTCACCGCGGCACTTTGCAGCAGTTTTAGATAATCGATCGTTACAAACGACTTATCCATGTCGAGTTGACCGTCGGTCCCAACGACCAATCCTTCGGGACTCAAACCGACAACGTAATTCTGCAGCTCATTTATTGAATTTCGATCGCCCATCGAATCGCGCGCTATGAAATCCCAGATCCGCAATTTCGACGAACTCAGAGTGGCAGGTGTAAGGTTCAAAAGGTTTTGAAGAGTGCCAGCATAACTTGAATACTCCTTCTCTTGACGCAACCAACGATCGTACTGGACAAAAACGCGCTTAGCAGCATCGTCCAGGCCTATCTGCTGTTCTTCTTTTGTAAATTTCTTTGGCTGGGCCTGGACCAATTTACGCTGCTCTTCGATTCTTCGTCGCAACGCTCCCAGCTCTTCGCTTAACTGGTTCAATGTAGCCTGCCATCCCGGACGTCTACGATCGAGCACGCTCATAAACGACTTGATGACGGCTTGCCGGGTTGTGACTGAGAGATCCGTTCGCTGCAGCTGTTGGAGCAAAAGATGAAGGATATTGAGATCGCTATCACGAAGATGTATTGAAGCGCGCTCGTTACCGTCGAAATCCAACATTGCTGTCGGATAGTCCGAGCTCTGTCCCTGCAGGTAATAAGAGTCTCTGGTTGTAGTCGTAATCAGAGGCACGAGCGGATTGACACCCTTGATAGCATAGTCGAGCATTAAACGCCGCTTGGTGATTACATGATGGCCTCCTCCGGCGCGACTGCCGAGGAGTTTCACGAGGTTGTATCCCTGGCTGTAAATCTTAGGATCCGAGTTGAAGCCATGATCAGAGACTACGATTAGGGCGGTTTCATCTGCTAGCGGAGTCTTCTGAATTGCGGTCCACACCTCGCCGATTACTGCGTCCATATGTTTTAGCACCGCGACCTGAGACTCGCGGTCATTATTGTGGTGCGCTACGTGATCAAAGTCAGCAAGAAAGAGATCCAGGTATTTTAGTTTTGGATTATTGAGTTTCTGCAGCATTTCCCGCTTGAGTTGATCCGTCAAGGCATCGCGAATCTCGAAACCCATGGTCCATTCGTCAAACAACTCCTTCGGCGACTTCATAAACCGATTTTGCAAACTCTCCTGCAGCGTTGAATATCGTGGCCCGCGTAAAAAGAGCGAGAATGTCATGTAACGCTCATCATGAGCATAAGCATCGGTCATCAACGGTAGACCAAGCGAATCGAGTACCTCGACCGCTGGCATATCGATACGTGTGCCCACCGTGCCCGCGACGTAGAGAGGAAAGAAGTTTAAGTAGTCGTAAGAGTGGAGCGTATAGCGATCGAATTCGACATTACCTTTGATCTGCAGGTGCTGACCCGTTTCAAGAAGTGACCAGGAAGGTGCGGAGAGACTCATTCCTCTCACGTAGAAGCTCGATAGCCGTGTTCCTTGTTGATAGAAAATGTGATCGATCCAGGGCAGTTGGCTTTTACCGGACACTGGATCCCGCGATTTTACAAGTCGATCAACAAGATCGAAGGGGAGCCCATCGCATTTGATGACTACAAGCCGTTTAGTTTGCGCTGACGTTTCCGCGTAAAAGAGTAGCAACAGGCAAACGGCGAGTCCCAGCCTCTTCCGGGTTCCATCGTGATAACTGAGTTGAACACGGCCCATCATCTCGGCTGGCCGGATTTGTGGGAAAGGTCCGAGGCCGTGACTGAGATCGGGGGGGCCGGCTCAGTGACCTGCGCCAGGTACTGAGCTGCCAGGTCACGCCAAGATTGGTCGAGGGAAGAATTTTGAGAGATACGCAGAAGTTGATTGCGGGCTTTTGGGTTACTAATTCTGGATAAGCTATTGAGGCAGGCTCGTCTTACTTCCGCATCGTTTGTGCGTGAAAAGATCTTAGCGGCAGCCATCACAGCTGTGCTTCCCGCTTCAGATCCATGTTCTGAAATAAAGGCCAGGGAACGCCGGACATCGGCTAAATTCCATGACACATCGATGTCGACGGTCGACTTGGCAATCTGGGCCAGGAATTTAGAGTGGTAGTCGAGCCGGCGCGAGATATTCAGTCTCGCTTCGAGTTCCGGAGACGATTCTTCGCGATGGACATACCTGCCAAAAGTGAGCACATGCAGAACATTGAAAGCGACCTGGGCATTTCGACCGTGGTCCAGCGCGGTCATCTCGGCCCGGCGATCGCGGTCCACCTTGGCGGCAAGTCCTTCGGGATCTTTCGCGAAGGCCATCAGAGCAGCATATTGACCTTGCGCAACTTTGGCTTCAGCTTCCAGATCGTTTTCGAAAGGATTGAGCGAGACGTGTTCAATCCGGCTATTAACTTCCTGTCGAAGATCCGGATCCATCGAATTATTCAACGCAAGCAGTAATTTAAGCTGAGAATAAGTCTGTAGCCTGGAAGGCTGATTAATATCGATTCCTCGTCGTCCGGTGACAAAGTCGAATACGGTCCTGCCGAGAAAGTAAGGTAAATTTCCAAACTTAGACAGCGACAGGATGTTTCGAGTGACGTCGTTAAGCACACGCCGCGACATTTCTCGCTTTTTCGGGTTGAAGCTATCGCGAAAATCGACGAGCAACATCGGAATCTTTGGATTATCGAGACCATAGAGACCGAGAGGAATCATCTCCACTGCTTCGGCCCCCGGAGTGTCCGGCTCAACAGGGATATGTTCCGAATCGAAGTAACGGGTCTCAACATATCCTTTCCAATTCAGAAGTCGCTTATCTGTCCAGGGGGTTGCGATGTTCAAGAAACGACCGTTGTAGATTGAGCCTTGACGTTTTTCGAGGTCCGCCTTAGCAACCCACAAGATCGCGTGCGTCGCACTTCCGTCGGGCATTAATAACGGCTCGAAGAAGAGTGATTCAGCTTCAGCTCGTTGGCGTAGTAGCTCCCAGTTGTGACCTCGTTCATCTCGCACTTCCGCAACCTTTTTTGTGTAGTAACGTTGCAGATTTGAATCATCAACAAGGCCTCCAAATGTTTTGTCGCTAAGCAGTAGACGAGCTTGCATCTCAGCCATTTCAGCCTCTGAAAAAGCAGACTCGCCTTTGACCGCCTGGTACAAGGTCAACACCGACAGAGCACGAACGATATGGGCCCTGCGGTAATCGTTGACGTTTCGTCGATATGTACTTGTTGAAGCTTTGATCGGCGTCCCATACGGGTCCAGCAATATATTTTGCAGTGCAGTCCAAAATATTTTGTCCCAAACCTGATTCTCAGGTGCAGCCAGATCCATCGCCGG
Source organism: Pyrinomonadaceae bacterium (assembly GCA_035646955.1). GTDB lineage: Bacteria > Acidobacteriota > Blastocatellia > Pyrinomonadales > Pyrinomonadaceae > PSRF01. The sequence goes on along the minus strand of DASROI010000154.1, from coordinate 19,350 downwards.
GGGCGGAGGCTTGTTGGACACTTCTTCCTTATTTCCAACGCGGGTATAGAAGAAGGGAACCGCAGCTGCCAGGCGTTGTTTGAAGGTGGGCCGTGTATAGGTTAACGGCCAAACATACCTGAGACGATCATTTTCGTAATTACTATCGCCGAGGTTGTCTCGAAGTATCGACACGAGGGGAACCCACTTGTCGTTGGTCGGTTGGTCCAAACCTTCGAGTTTGGCATGGATAGTAATGAGCTCAGCGCCGTTGGGGATTTCAATTCGCTCCAGGCGCAATATCTGGGATAGGTCACTCTGAGACGACTCCGCACCATTCGATTGGGCAATGAGCCGAACGGGCGAGTTCAGGAGGGCGATAACTACTGCCAGGGTACTTAACAGATGGCGTGGGGACGTCATACTAGTTTCGTCAGTTGTACGCAACAAATTTTGTCAGGTGGAAAATATTTCCTGCGCTCTTTCCTGCCAACGCGGCCACCTTATCGACAGATAGCATTCACGGAGCAAGTAGCGTGCCCTGCAATGCCTCTCCTAAATATACCTTAGTCTGGACGATGTATTTTCAAATTTCTGTTTCGCTTATGACAGCTTCTCACGTGTAACAAACGGAGGTCTGATGCCTCGATATCAGTGATCGGTTCGCCTTACGCAGTACTGGACGTTTGTACATGAAGTTTCGTTATCATGACACTGGTAAAAGTTACTGGTTTTTTATTTGGGACTCGTGGGATGATTGGCGGGCTGACTCGTCGTATCGACGTCTTTGCCATCTTTTACAGGCGGCGGTTGCCACCCTGCTCGCTCCAGAAGCGTAACTCCGTAGCGAATTGGAACGGCGAAGTTTGAAGCCTGATTTTCGGTGAAAACTGCGAAATTAACACCGATTACTCGCCCAGATGGTCCAAATAGTGGCGCACCGGAGCCGCCCTCAGCGGTCCGTGCGTCGTAGACAATTCTGCGCACGTCCAGGTCCGTAATATTACCCTGTGTCGTTAAAGGTTGAACGCGTTTCGTTTCGGCCAGATATCCGAGGATTGCAATTGGAGATCCGAATCGCTGCTGAATACTGCGCGACTCAGTCTCGTCAAGTAAGGCCAGGAGTCGATCTGGACCAGATGGATACCCCATCATGACCACGGTCTTGCCTACTGCTACCGCGTCGGGTTCAGTTTCCAAAGGCAAAAGAGGAATGCTCTCGGGAATCTCCGCGATATCGAGCGAGCAAACTGCCAGGTCATCCTTCTGGGCCGCCGCAATAAACTTCAGCGGGATCTGCTGCGTGTAATCGGGAAAATATGCAATCAGTTTCTTCAGTCGCGGTTGTGCGTGAAAGTTGCTGCCGACACTTTGCGCTCGATCGTCAGCAATCCATGGTTGAACGATATGCCTGTTTGTAAGCACAAAACCGTTTCCCACATAAAAGCCTGTTCCGGCAAATTCGTACTCGGCGATTGGTGCGTGACCCTCAGGAGTCAGCGACTCTGGATCAGTATTGCTTTGAGCTCCACCACCTCCGTCAGTGCTCTGTTCCGGAAATCGTAATGGTCGTCCCGTGCCGCCCTCGACAAAATAGAATGATCCGGCTATCAAGCAAACGCCTCGACCGTATTCGCTTCGCAACTTAACAGCGAGAGAAAGACTGTCGCGAATCTGCTCGTTGGACCGGACCAGGTCAGCAAACTGTTCGTTCGTCTTGACCACCTGGTCGCGCATCTGCGTGAGCTGCGTACGCTGCTCATCAATAAGACGGCGGCTGCCCTGGACCTGCTTGTACATCGCAAAGCCGATGTAGAGAACACCGGCGACCAGTAAAAGACCAAGGGTAAGCGAAACAAGCTTGGTGCTGGGATTGATCTCTCGGACTAACTCTCGAGTAAACTCTCGGAGGAATACTTTTGCGTCGTCGCGGCGAGCGGTAGCTGCTGATTCAATCGCGGCAGCTTCAATGAAAGGCGCGACGTGCGTCTCTCGCCCACTCGTCGGCACAACTGCGGGAAGCGATCTAATTGGAAAGAAGGTTAGAAGGACATTCGAGTCCGAGACGCGGATCTCATCGCCATCTCGTATCTCGACCCCGAGTTCTATCGGCTCGCCATTACGGTTCAGGCTGAGCGGAGGCTCAGCGCGCATTATGGAATAAGAACCGTTAGCTCGAATTAACTCAACCAAGACACCTGCAGTTCCCGCTGGCAAACTTGACGATCGAAGTCGCAGTTCGCATTCTTCGGAAGTGCCGATACGAATGTGATCAGTGGTGAGAATTTCGGTATGCCGGTCTTCACCCGAGGAGATGTGGATAACCAGGCCGGTTGCCATATATAAGTCTTGCGGTTTACCTCTCGAAAATCAGGCACCCAGTCCGTTCAGCACGCTGGGTCACCTAAATGGTTTATTCTACAATGAAGTTCGACCAAAACAATACCTTGTTTGCGCCAGGCTTGCTCGATTTTGCAGTAATCGATGCAACCTCTGCTTTGATGCCCCTGCCCTCATCCGTGATAGCATACGAGACGAAGGGTGATAGTTGATGTCAAAAAAGGATTTCATCTCGGATTGTGACGAACTTGTAACACTTGCGCCTGTAATCGCAGCGCCGATCCGCCATCATGTGTTTGTCTGTACCGGAAAATCTTGTTCCAAAGTGGATAGCGAGGATGTGAAAGACGCTTTTGAAGAGGAGCTTAAACGTCGGAATCTCCAGTTTGGAAAAGAGAAGAAGGGACGTAATCCAAAAGGCTCTGTCGTCCTCACTGAATGTAGTTCGGTAGGGTTTTGCTCAATAGGAGCAGCGGTGATGGTCTATCCGGACGGTGTGTGGTATGCGCAAGTCACACCAGGTGACGTGAAGGAGATCGTCGAAGAACACCTGGTGAACGGAAGACCAGTTGAACGACTCGCCTTGCTGAAGGTTCCCGCACGTTAGGTCCCGAGTTATCCCGCGCTTGCTGCGTGTTTTGGCTTCCAGCGTAGTACTGGCTTCCGAGCGGCCGCAGCCTCATCAAGTCTTCCAATTCGGGTATTGTGCGGAGCATTCCGAACAAGCTCTGGATCCTCAACCGCCTCGGTGGCAATCGCCCGCATGGCCGCTATGAATTGGTCGAGCTCCTGGCGGCCCACAGACTCAGTCGGTTCAATCAACATAGCTCCAGGAACAATCAGCGGAAAATAGATCGTCATTGGATGGAAGCCATAATCGATAAGTCGCTTCGCTATGTCGAGGGTATGGACTCCCTTTCGTGTTTGCCGTTTATCCGTAAACACCACTTCATGCATCGGCGAACCATCAAACGGTTTGTCGTAATCGGAAGTTAATCCTGAAGCAATGTAGCGTGCGTTAAGAACCGCAGCTTCAGTTGCCTCGCGCAGACCGTCGTTACCGTGGGTGAGGGTGTAAGCGAGCGCGCGTAACATCATCCCATAGTTCCCAAAGAACGCTTTTACCCTGCCAATTGTTTTCGGTTCGTCGAACTTGAGACGGTAATCTTCACCGACCTTGATGATTTTGGGCACCGGCAGGTAAGGCTCGAGTTCCTTCGAACAGCAGCAAGGTCCACAACCAGGACCGCCGCCGCCATGAGGAGTCGAGAACGTCTTATGCAAATTTAGATGGATTACATCCACACCCATATCCCCTGGTCTCGCCACACCAACCAGCGCGTTCATGTTCGCGCCATCCATATACACCAGCCCACCAGCCTCGTGAACGATCGAACAAATCTCTTTTATGTTGCGTTCAAACAAGCCCAGTGTGTTGGGATTGGTGAGCATTAGTCCTGCAACGTCGCCGTGAGCACAAAGCTCCCGAAGGTGGTCCAGATCTGTCAGACCCTCGGGCGTTGAACGGATTGTTTTTACAGAGAAGCCTGAAAGGTGTGCAGACGCTGGATTGGTACCGTGAGCTGAGTCAGGTATCAGCATTGTTCGACGTTTGGAGCCAGCTTCACCGTCCCTGGAGTCAAGGAACGCTCGAATGATCATGATTCCCGTCATCTCGCCATGAGCGCCAGCAGCCGGTTGCAGCGAAATGCCGGGGAGACCAGTAATTTCCGCCAGATGTTGTTGCAGTTCGTAAATAACCTCAAGAGCACCTTGAGCGTCGCGCTCTTCCACCAGCGGATGGAGATTTGCGAATCCTGCAATACGTGCGACTCGCTCGTTCAGACGCGAGTTGTATTTCATCGTGCAGGAACCAAGCGGATACATTCCCAGATCGATCGAATAGTTCCAGGTTGACATCCTAACGAAGTGCCGGATGACGTCTACTTCGCTGACTTCTGGCATTCCATCAAGATCGTCATCGCGTTGAAACTCCCTCGGGACGATCGACTCGAGCGGCTGTTCTTCGACGTCCAGAGCCGCGAGGCGATAGCCGAGCCGTCCATGCTGTGAACGCTCGAAGATCAACTGTTCGTTCGGACTAATGTGACTCGTAACTTTGGTGATCGCGGTCGTCATATCGATACTATTTATTTGAAAGTTCGGCGAGACCCGCAACCAGACTGTCAATCTGTTGTCGAGTGTTGATTTCAGTGACACAAACCAGGAAGTCGTTCGGCCTGTCCGAGAAAAAGCGCGACAGAGCTATGCCGCCGTCGATGCCAGATTGAGTTGCAAGCCGAGCAAGCAGTTCGCTGGCCGGACGGGGCCCTCGTACAACAAACTCGTTGAATCGCGGTGCTGAGAGGGGAAGCGAAAAGCCTTTCAACTTTCCGATCTCTTTTGCGGCATACGCAGCCTTTTGAGCAGACTGATAAGCAACTTCTTGAACTCCTCGTTTACCGAGGGTTTCAAGATAGACGGTAGCGGCCAACGCGATTAGGCCTTCGTTTGTGCAAATATTGGAGGTGGCTTTCTCGCGCCGAATGTGCTGCTCTCGTGTCGCGAGCGTGAGTACAAATCCTCGCCGCCCTTGTTTGTCGTAAGCTTCACCTACGAGACGCCCCGGTATTTGCCTGGCGTACTTTTCCTGTGTCGCGAATAGACCAACGTATGGTCCACCAAACGATAGCGGCACTCCAAAAGACTGGCCTTCGGCAATCACGATGTCGGCGCCGCACGCCCCGGGCGACTTCAACAATCCAAGGGAGATCGCTTCGGTAATAGCTACTATCAGGAGTGCGCCTTTGGAGTGGGCAGCGTCTGCGAGCGCCTGTACATCCTCAATACATCCGAAAAAGTTGGGCGACTGGACCACCAGAGCAGCAGTCTTGTCGTCAAGAGCATCCTTCAATGCACCGGCCGATTGCCCCGTTGACCGGTCAAAATCGACTAGCTGAAGTTCGATACCAGCATGCTGAACATACGTCTTGATGACTTCAAGGTATTGCGGATGAACTGAGTCGGAGGCGATGACCTTTGACCTGCGAGTAACGCGCTCCGCCATCAAAACCGCTTCGGCAAGCGCTGTCGACCCATCGTACATTGAGGCATTGGCGACCTCCATCCCGGTGAGCTGACAAACAAGCGTTTGAAACTCAAAGATAGCCTGCAAAGTACCCTGAGAGATCTCGGGTTGATATGGAGTGTAAGCGGTAAAGAATTCCGATCTGGACAGGATGTGATCTACTACGGTGGGAATGTAATGCGAATACGCTCCACCTCCTAGAAACTTGATTCGCTCAGCTCCTGCGTTGCGGGCGCCAAGTTCGTCAAAACGACTGAGCAGTTCAGTTTCGGCAAGGGCAGCTGGAGTATTTAGCTGCCTGCGTAACAGTAGATCGTCTGGGATTGAATCAAATAAATCTTCTGCTGACTTCAGCCCGATTGAGCTGAGCATTTCTGCGCGCTCCTCCGGCGAGTTAGGAATGTAGCGCAAGTTTATTCGGTCTCAGCTTTCGTAAAATCTTCATATTCGGCGGCGGTCAACATGCTATCAACTTCGCCGGGATTCGACATTTGAACTCGAATCATCCAGCCATCGCCGTAGGGATCTGAATTAACTTTCTCGGGCTCGTCGGCAAGTGACTCATTAGTTTTTACAACCGCACCTGCGACCGGAGTAAACACTTCCGACACCGCTTTCACGGATTCGACCGAGCCGAAAGACTCATTGACTGCAAAGCTCTCACCAGGCTTTGGCAGCTCGACGTACACTACATCACCAAGAGAGTTCTGGGCGTAATCGGTAATTCCGATAATCGCCTGATCGCCATCAACTCTTACCCATTCATGGTCCTTGCTGTAGTGCAGGTCCTCTGGAACGTTTGCCATGGTTCCTCCAAGCTAATTTAAGTTCGGGATCAAAACCATCCCTTGTACCAAAGTCAACGGGCGCGCTTGTAGAAAGGGGTCTTTACTACCTGCGCATCGACCAAACGCCCACGCACATCAATCTTAAGCTGTTGACCAACACTGGCCAGCTCGATTGGGACGTAGGCAAATCCAATATTCTTTTTTAGATAAGGAGCAGGACTACCCGAGGTGACCTGGCCCACAACCTTGTCGTCAACTACTACATTCTGATGATCCCGAGCTATGCCTCGGTCAGTTACTTCAAAGCCAACCAGGCGCCGCGTGATTCCTGCTTCCTTTTCCTTCGCAAGAGCATCTCTGCCGACGAAGTCACCTTTGTCGAGTTTACAGATCCAACCGAGATTTGCCTCAAGCAAATTGGTAGTCTCGTCTATGTCGTTTCCATAAAGCGCCATACCAGCTTCCAGACGAAGAGTATTTCTCGCGGCCAATCCACAGGGAATGATACCTGTTGAATCACCGAAGTGTCCGGCATCAAGCATCTTGTTCCACAACTGCTCTGCGTGTTCAGGAGCCGCATAAACTTCAAAACCATCTTCACCGGTATATCCGGTTCGTGAAACGATAGCGGGTATTCCATCAACGCTGCCTTGGGTGAAGTGGTAATACTTTATTTCCGCAAGTGGCAGTTCCGTTAGTAGCTGAAGAATACCCAGCGCGTCGGGGCCCTGAATTGCAATCTGAGAATAATCTTTGCTGACGTTGTTCAGCTCAACCGAGTCATCTCTTTTCTGAGCAGTGATCCACGCCCAATCCTTTTCGGTGGTACCCGCATTCACAACGAGTAAGAGATGATCAGCCGCGAGTCGATAGACGAGCAAGTCGTCTACAACGGTTCCCCGTGGGGTAGTTAGGGCGGAGTATTGGGCCTGACCATCTACAAGCTTGGTGACATCATTTGAAGTAACACGATTCACAAATGGGATGGCATCGCTGCCGCGAACGTCAATCTCACCCATGTGGGAGACGTCGAATAACCCTGAATGGTTCCGTGTCCGCAAGTGTTCTTCAATGGTGCCGGCTGGATACTGAACGGGCATATCCCAACCGCCAAAATCCACCATGCGGCCACCCATCTGGCGATGGATGCTGTTAAGAGGCGTTCGTTTTAAATTAGGCGCAGTTGCAGTCAATCTATTCACCGCGTGGACTAATCCTAAGTCTCACGTTGTTTAGAATCGGAAATTACAGGTGAAGCCGCAAACTAGCATCGCAACATACGGTGCGTCAAGCGAGACAGTGAGATGCTTGTGTTGAATCCAGGGGTAATCCTAAGCAGAGCTATAAGCAAGGAATGCGGCTCAGAACCATTTATCGTTTCCGACGAAGGTCAGGTGAACGTCTTTATTGGTCATTGATCAGTTCCCATTGATCATTTTTCATTTGATAGAAGGAATGACCGTGCGTCACCGAAGTCAGACGGGCGTAATTGGAAACTAATTGCGCCACAAGAGTGGGAAATGAGAAATGAAAGGTGTCCAATGAAAAATAAGGGGTGATTTAAGGAGAGCGTGCAGAAATGGATACTGCTGCTTCGGGTGAGTTTCTTTAACGACTTAGAAATTTCGATCGTCGACATCCACCTTTTGAACGGCAAAAACTACGCGCATAGTATCTGGTCTGCCGTCGAGTGAGGCTGGAACAAACGCTGCGTCCTGGCGCAGTGCAGACTCGAAATCATCCAACATTCTCCTATTTCTGGGTGGCTGCACTACGTCTGCCAACGATGCCGCGCCGTTGCTGAAGACATCGGCTACTACAATCATATCGTCGGAATCTTCGTAATACTTCCGCTGCGGGTGTGCGTACTCGCGGGTCAAAGCAGCTAGCGCTCCCCCAGGGTTCAAACTAGGCGATTGTTCGGCGAAAGGTGCTCGGCTGGCGGCAAACACCTCTGGAGTGACCGGTTGATTAAGGTCGTAGGTAACTTCAGGGCTCCGAAGCAGGATAACTCCGTTTCTCTGAAGGGCCGCTTCGCGCAGAGCGACGAAATGAGGACGGAGCGCCGAGAACATCAGAAAAAACATAAGAACCGATGCGAAGGATCCGACCGTGTAAGGCATTAAGCGGGGCTGAAGGAAACGAGCAATACGATAACTCCAAGACGGCGGCGGCCCCTGACGTTTCGCTGCGGACTCAATAATGATGGCGTCTAAAATGTTTGGTGTTAATTCTGGAGGCGGGATTGGTCGTGATAAGAGACTAAGGCTACGACGCAGTGAGCGCAACTCCGACAATTCTGAGCGACAAACCGGGCAGCGATCCAGATGCTCGTCCATCGCTACGCGGGCCGGTAGGGTCACCGCGTTATCGACGTACAGGGAAAGCGATTGTCTCGTTTCTTCGCATGACATAGGTAACACACCCACTTGTCGAATTCAGTTGCTCAATTGGTAACTAAACTCGTTTATCTTTGGATAGCTTGCCAACCCCGGCTGCTCCCTTTTTGTTAAGAAGCAACTCCGACAGATTTGGGCAACCCCTTCAGGCCGAATGCGAGCGATGCTTCAACGGGTGTTGCTGGCCACGTTTTCAATTCACTCTCATCACGCCATTTCGGAAGCCTTCCGCCCGCCGTTTCCTCACTTCGACCCATTTGGCACCGAGTTTCGTGAGCCGGGGTTGGAAAGCTATCCAAAAGTTGCCGATCCACTCTTCATCCTTAAGAGCTCTCGGTTTTATTACAAAGATCCTTCTAACTTTCGCTTCAGTTCCTGGCGTCCACGCGCCAGCCGGGACTTTACCGTCCCAACATTGATATCCAACGCTATTGCGATCTCTTCGTAAGCAAAGCCTTCGATGTCGCGAAGGACAACGGCTTCTCGATAGACCTCTTTCAACGAGCTCAAAGCCTTTCGCAGCAATCGTTCGCGTTCACGTGACAGGGCGTCTGTCTCCGGATCCGCCGTCGAGGCTTTCAAGTTGGCAACCATCAGCTCGTGGGCTTTTGTCTCGCTGGCGTCAAGTGAGACGGTCAAATCTCGTTTTCGACGTCGCCACCAACGCCACCGGTTCCGAGCTTGATTAATCGCGATTCGGTAAATCCAGGTCCTGATATCAGAATCGCCGCGGAAATGGCTGATGCTCTGGAACGCTCTTAGAAAAGTCTCTTGAGTTAGGTCTCGAGCTTCGTCGACGTTCTCAGTCAGGCGATAAAGCAATCCGTAGATTTCACCGGAACGTTCGGAAACGAGTGTTTCAAAGGCCGCCACATCGCCGCGTTGGAGTCTTTCAAGGAACTGAGCCTCGATTTTTGGCCGTACATCAACCGAGGTCGCCGGCGCAACCTGCTCTAATTCAAATTGCCCACGGAGGACTATTGGCTCTCCGTAGCTCACGTGTCACCCCCTGGGGCGGGAATCTGAGCAGCTATCAATCGCCCATTTATTGCCAGGCGATTCATTAGACACCAGTAAAAGTCAGGTTGTTCCAGAAAATTTTTCATCCACTGTCTTGGATGCATCCAGTTGATACCCAGGCAGCCACTATGGCATTGCGACCCTCGAAGTACAGCTCATTTGAGCTGCTTGACAACTTTTCGTACGCGCCATTAGAGTGACCTTTTCGTTTATCATACACCCAAAAGAACGTAGTTCACTATGTGGACTTGCGAGAGGAAAAGAAGTGGCTAACTACAACAAGAAGCGGGCTCGGGAACTTCAGCACGACAAATTCCGCGATACAACGATGAGCCTGGTCGACCGGATCCTTAATCGATTAGAGGGCCAGGGCCGAATGATTCTCTATGTTTTGGGAGGAATCATCCTCGCGGTTGTACTTGCCTTCTTCCTGGTCCGATGGAATGCCCGCAAGACTGATGAGGCCCAGCAGGCCCTGGGACGAGCGATCGATATTTCAACAGCCACCGTTTCCACAACCGCCGCTCAAACGGGTTCCGAACCTGTCTTTACCAATGATCGAGATCGGGCGCAACAAGCAATCCAGGAGTTTGAGAAGGTTGCTGCGAAGTACGGTGACCCATACAAGTCCGAAGCGCGCTACTTTATCGCAACCAACCAGTTGATTATTGACAGGCAAAAAGCAATGACCGACCTTGCTGAGCTAAGCAGTAGCGGCGTACCTGAGGTCGCTGCGCTTTCGAAATTTGCTCTCGCTCAAGCGAAAGAGAGTGACGGTAAATACGACGAAGCCGCCAAACTTTATCAGGAGCTCGTTCAGCTAAACAGCCCGACTGTCACTCCCGAAACGGCAAATCTCCGATTGGCGAAGGTCTATCAAAAACAGGGTAAGAAGAAGGAAGCAACTGACCTTCTTTTTAATCTTGTCGATGCTTCGCGCAAAGCAAAAGGATCCGACCAGGCTCCGATTCCCGCTTCGTCAGCGGCACGTGAAGCTGCCAGTGAGCTACAGAAAATGGACCCTGAACGGTACGCTCAGCTTCCACCAGAACTTCCCGCACTTGGCTAGAAACCTGATCCAAAACTGATCCTTAAGCTAGTCTCGTCAATGGATAACCTTACCCATTCACTTGTCGGACTAGCGGCGGCCAAGGTAGGCCTTGAAAAACTCTCACCAGGTGCGACCACGATCTGTGTGCTCGCGGCGAACGCGCCGGATGTTGATGTCGCGATCCTGTTGTTTGCCGACCGATGGACTTTTTTAAAGGAACATCGCGGTATCACTCACGCGATAGTGGGGACAATCTTCCTGGCAGTCCTTTTACCACTACTGTTCTATGGCGTTGACTACGCTATTTCCCGCTTTCGAAATAGACGGCCCAACATAAGATTGAAGGGATTGTTTATCGCTTCGTCGATTGCAAGCATCACTCATCCCGTGCTCGATTGGACCAACAACTATGGTATGCGATTTCTCTTGCCATGGAACGAGCGCTGGTTCTACGGGGATTTCGTCTTCATTGTTGATCCGTTCTTGTGGTTGGTGCTCGGCATCAGTTTGTTCCTGGTTACTTCGAAAAGCGTTATTCAGAAAGCCACCTGGATCACTGCCGCAGCAATCTTGACCACGGTGTTGTTGCTGGCACCGCGAGCTACCGATTTACAACATCCAACGCTGGTACGAACCATTTGGTTTGTGTTTCTGGCGTCAGGCATCTTGCTATTTGTTTTAAGGGTAGGCGACCGTTGGAAGTCGAGAGTGGTGCAGGTCGGAATCGCAATAGCGCTCTGTTACTGGGTGGCACTCTTCCTGATTCACCACCGGGCTGCTAATTTGGGTAGGTCCCACGCTGATCAAATAGCACGCTCAAACTCGGAAACTGTGATGAAGCTCGCGGCGATGCCTATGCTGGCGAGCCCTCTTAACTGGGATTGTGTATTCGACACCGATAAAGCAACTTACCGATTCAGGCTCAATTTATTGACTGACGAACCTCGGCCCACAGTGATCAGATATCCCAAGCCAACCGGTGAACTGGCTACGATTACTGAAAAACTTGCACAGAATGAGCGGAGCGCTCGTATCTTTCTTGGCTTCGCTCGGTTTCCGGTTGTACGCCTTGAAGATCCCGATTGTACAACCCAGACTCTCGTTCAGTTGGCCGACTTACGTTACACTGAACCTGGGAGGAGCCGAGGTACCTTCGCATTGGATCTACCGGTTGATTGTCAGACGGATTTGATTGGACAGAAATGAAGGATACTGAACAGCTGGAAAGCCTCGCGGCATTGGCCGATGCCAAGGATCGCAAAACTACTCCTTTGGCTAGCGTTCGGGTTTCGCCTGGACCTTACTTCGCTGTGGCCAGTGTCTTGACGTTTCTTTCAGCTCTTTTAATACGGTCAGAGCACGAAGGTTGGGCACTTCTCTTGGTAGGTTTGGCCTGGATAATTGTTCCTGCGCTGGCCTTTACTGATCGGATCGTCTTTGACGGAAGGTCGATCCGTCGCCAGGGACCAATATCTGCCTTCATGGGATTGATATATGGTTACAGAAAGCACCTGAACGTCTCCGATTTCGAGTTGCTTGAAACTCATGCAGTCCGAACCCTACGACGCGGCGGCAGTGTGCGCTACCGTTACCGAACTCAGATAATTGGAAAAGGAAAAGAGTTCGTAATTGCCTCCGGCGGACACGGCTATCGCAAGTTGGTGCGCGAGCTCTTGCCGTTAATTCATCAGGATAAATTAGACAATCGTACGCTCGACCTTAGAGACTACCTTAGTGATCCCCGCGCACTGTCGCATAAGACCAAACAAGCGAGTCTGGCTTCGGAAGATGTTCTTAATCTGACCACCGCTGATAAAAGCATTCGGAAGAAGCTTCAACGGCAGCAGAATATCGTGGAGCCGCAGGATCTTGAGCGCGCCCATCTACTCAGACGACTCGGAAATGAACTGCGAGTCTCCGGGCGGTTAAAAGAAGCTGCGGAAGCATTTCGTCGGGCGCTGAACGTTACGCCCCGCGCATCATGGCTTTTATATGATTTAGCTCGTTTGCTGAGATCGCAAGCAAGCGCTCAAGGCGACGCCCGACTTCTTTCACGATCTCGGGCCGCATTACGCCTGGCGAGAATGAGAGCCGGGGACGATGTCGTTCTCTTACCGTTGATCGGAGAGAGTTTTCTTGAATGCGGCGATACTCGTCAGGCTCGTCGCGTACTGCAAGAAGCTGTTGATCTCGATTATGGAAATTATAAAGCTCGGCTTGGTCTTGCTGACTTGTCATTGAGGGAAGGGAAGTTGGCCCACGTTATTCATCACTATCATGAAGCAGCTCGGGTAACTTCTGAGTCTGCGTTGGCACGATATGCACGACGCGAAGCTGACTACTATACGCGTTTGAATGACGACGAGGATTACCTCGTTACTGAATTACGGAGGATCGGCTGGTTACAGAATGTCACCCGCATCCGTAGGCTCGCCGGTCGTGTTACAAACGGAGCAATCCTTGCCGCTGTGGCAGGAGGGCTTGTGAATCCGCTGGCAGGAAGTATCGGCTGGTCCTTTGCTTCATCAGCATTGATCTTGTGGCTGTTGTCGGTAGTCGGAACGAGAATTCTCGCCTCCCGGTCCAACCCGGAACCTATCGCCTGATCTGTTTAAAGAAGCGCGCGACCGAAACATAGATCGCTATTGAGTGTGCCATCCGGTCGCTTCGCTCGCGATACTGTAACCGTCCTATCTTTACTCTTGTGCACGCAGCGTTGAGGCAGTCGCTTCGCTTCCGTTTGGCAATGCGTACAGATAAAAAGGGCAGTGCGATTTACGCACCACCCTTGATGAGAATAGACGCTTCCTTATCTTAGACAGTCGGTTTTTTCCGTCGTCCTGTCGTCTTTTTAGCCTGTTCAGGTTTCTTGCTGATTTCAGCGGTTTGGTTTGCGGCCTTTGCAGAGGCAGCCTGTATTTTCGGCTCGATAGTTCTCGACTTTTGCTCTGACGCTGAAGCCACGGCGTAAGCTCGAACAGGTTCTGGATTTAACAGCGAGTCCCAACGATATCTAACCGGTGTCTGTGATTCGGCGAGCCGCTTTAGCGCGAGCTTCGCAACCGACTCAACAATCCAGTTGTGATAGAACTCGCCAACGGACGCCAATTCCGCATCCGGCGCTGGATTCATGAAATCAATCGCATAGGCTACGCCATCCTTAATGGCAAACTCCACAGTGTTGATATCGTAACCAAGCGCGGTGCAGAGAGTACGAACGTCCTTTTTCACTCGCTCTGATAACTCTGGAGCCAGGTAATTTGGATCATGCACATATTGCTCACCAGAAAGGTAGGGCTTCCGAGGATCGTAAGCCATGATCATTACTTCTTCCTGGCCAACGCAGTAACAGCGAACGAACTGATCAAACTCGATCGACTCCTGCAATGTCATGCACAGAGTTCCGGTCTTGTCATACTCGGCCCACAACTCTTCGAGTGAATTCACCTTTGAGACATTTTTCCAACCGCCGCCATCGAAGGGTTTCAGAAACGCGGGTAGACCGACGTAGTCAACAATCGCTTGCCAGTCGAGCGGAAACTCGAGATTACGGAGGCTTTCACTGACTATGCCTTCCATATAATCTTTCTGGGGGAGCAAAACTGTCTTTGGGATTGCTACTCCGAGCTTCTTGCCAAGCGAGTAATTGAAGAACTTATCGTCCGCGGACCACCAAAACGGATTGTTGATGATGATCGTTCCTTCTAACGCCATTCTCTTCAGGGTGGCTCGATAGAACGGAACCTCGTGGGAAATGCGATCGATAACGAGGTCATAGGCAGGCGGTGCATCGTAACGAATGCCGTCGAGTTTTAAGTACTCGGCGATCACATTGCCACCGCTCTGCGTGTTAATTTTTTCAATGATCGCCTCGGGGAAGGTTTTCTCCCGGCCGACCAACACTCCTACACGCTTCATAAACTACAAAACTTCCTTTCCTGCAAATGGGAACTAAACTACAGGCCGGGATCAGCATTGTTCACAAGGTCGGCCCCGGCGAAAACAGAGGAAAATACTAGGGGGTGACCGGGTTGTCAAACTGCCGATGCTTAAATCAGTCTTAACTCTTTAAGAACTGGTAATTTGGCGAGCTTCTCGCTTGGTATGGCATCCAGACGCCTGGAAAACCGCATCAATGATAGGACTAGAGTTACATGAATTCTGAAGACCAGATTTTGAGTGACTGGTCGGATCTTTGGTTAATCATGAGCAAAGGCGGGATTTTTTCGGGTATATGCTACAATTCGCCTTCTCAGATAGCTTTCCCCGGCTCTGGCGTTTCACTAAATGAAGCCCAACTGAATTGAAGGAGAACTCTTAGATTTGTTTCGTTCAATTTCCTTCTGCCTGATTGTTTGTGCAGCAGTAGTTGTTTTATCTCCCGGCAGAATCACCATCGCAAAATCAGTCGCCGATGACCCTAAGTATACGGTTGAACAGGTAGTTGAATCGGTCATCCTTGTGTACGGTAGTCGCGCCGCGCTAGATCACATTAGGAAGAATGGGGTCGAACGAGGAAAAATCACGCGTACCAATGCTCAGGGAACGTCCGAAGAGACAAATTACGAGCGCCGCTTTATTAGGGGTGAAAACCTCGAAAAGGATCAGATCCGGCTCGATCAAAAACTTCCGACCATGGAGTACTCGCTTGTATACGGACAAGGAAAGCTCTTCGGAATCATCAATGGGGCCGCCTTCACTCCTCGTCAGGACGCGGTGTCAAACTTCCTAGATCAGCACCATCACAGCATCGACACGCTACTCCGCTACAAGGAATGTGGCGCGACCTTGAATTTGGTAGGCAAAGACCAGCAAAAAGGCCTCGATCTCTTCATCGTCGAGCTGACCGACAAAGAGAACCGGAAAACCCGCTACTTCATAAGTGCGCGCACGCTGCGGATTCTGTGGCTCGAGTATGAAGAGACGATACCAGGCGGAAACACAGTGAAGTACATGCAGAAATTCCTCGACTATCGGCCAGTTCAGCAAACGTGGGTTCCTTACCGAACGGTGTTTTTTGAAGATGGCCGGCAAACCCAGGAAATTCGAGTGATGACCATAACCTACGGAATCAAGCTGGACGACGCCATTTTCAAAAGTCCCGAAGCCTAAGGTCGAGGGTAGACGTGGTGCACACACCTCGACAAAATCGGCCCCGTTTTATGGCTTGAGCCTCCTCATGAAAGCCTAAAACAATATCCGACCACAGTTTGGAACCCCCAACCACGGGGTGCGTGTATACCTGCGGGCGCTCGCTGGTGTGGGTATAATCGGGCCCGGCGAAGAGTCCATTTGTTGAGCCCGCGTTTGTAACAATCAGGAAACTGAGAAGCAGCAAACTGTTGCCTGCCTCCCGATGAATACCCTAACCACTATCGATGAGCTGGGTTTCGCGCCCACGATCCAACAGGAAGAGATTGAGGACACCACGTCCGACCATGCTCTCTTGGAGGCCACGAGAACGGGCAATGAAGATGCCTTCGCTGAACTGGTAAGCAGGTATCGAAATCAGATCACGAGTTATATCTACCGGATGACCAATGACTATGACGGAGCGGTGGATTTGGCTCAGGAGACGTTCGTACGAGTTTACCGGGCAGCTGACAGGTATCAGAGAAGTTATGCGTTTTCGACCTATATCTATCGCATCGCGACTAACCTTGCGATCAGTGAACTGCGCAAGCGAAAACGAAGAAAGCTCGTCTCCATTACTGGATTTTTTCAGTCGAACGATGGAGGAGAGTTTCAGGAGCTAAATCCACCGGATGAGCGTCCATTGCAAGACTGCGAACTGGTGGATGCCGAGCGACGAAACGCAGTGCAACGCGCAATTAGCACACTGCCTGAGAAATATCGAGCTCCTTTGATTCTTAGGGATGTCGATGGACGAAGTTACGACGAGATCGCGCGAATCCTCGAGACGAGCGAAGGAACTGTAAAATCGCGCATCAGTAGAGCCAGAGGATTTCTAAGAGAAAAGATGAGAGCGTATCTGTGAGTGACATAGCCATGAGTACTAAACAGTGCAACGAGACACGACGGCAGCTTGACGAGCTAACATTGGATGAGCTTGCGGCAAAGAGCCTGGACCATCTCGCAACTTGTGCGGACTGCAGCGAGTTTCACGCGAGGCAAACGCGCTTACGACAATTAGTCGGTAGCCTTGGAATGGTCAGCGCACCTGCGGATTTTGATTTCAAGCTGCGGGCCCGAATTGCACAAGCTGAAGCAAATCGTGGCTTTCGTTGGGTTGATTTTCCAGCATTACGTACTGGGTTGGTAAGTATCGTAGTTCTTCTGGCGGTCGGAGTTATGTTCATTGGATTTAACACATCATCGAGAGTGGACATCCCCAGCGTCGCGATAACGGATCAAAAACCAGTCGCTGCGCCAGAAGTCAACCCGGCATTTTTAACTGATAATCATGCAAATGACTCAGTCGCAACTTTGCCTCAATCGATACCGGTAAGGAATCCAGATGAAAAGGCAATTAAGAAGTACGGTTCACAGCAGACGTCGAAGAGGGGATTAGCGAGTCTGGATTACAGTAGCTCAAGAGCCGGAGTGTTGGGTGAAGGATCAGCGAAAGATGGAGAGGTATTTCCGATCACCACCAACGGCGAACCATTAAGAATCTCAGTGGAAGACAAAAGCGGGAACGCTCGAGTGATAACAGTGCCGACGGTGAGTTTTGGCTCACAGCGAGTAATGAGTAACCAATTTATTTCAAAGGGAAGCAACTGGTAAGTGGAAGTGGTGTTTGAGCTAACGCGATGAAATTTGTTCACCTGTCGAAATTATTTGCCCTAATAATCACTCTGTCGGTTGGGGTGTTGGCGCAAACTGTGCAACCGCCCAAACCGCAAGGCGAACCTTCGCCGGCAAGGCCTCCCATCGTTCCTGAACCACGTAAACCAACGGCACCACAAGTCGTGACGATTGTTCACCGGCTGAATGGTTTGAAGATGTTTCGGCTCCTGTTGCGGTCTGAAAGACAATTGGAAGCAATTGCTAACCTCGACGAAACCTTCAGCCTCCTCGAGGATGTCCATACGAACGTGATAGCAGGGCTTGCGATGGACGATGGTCAAACTGTCGCCGCCTGGCTTCCTGAAGCCGAAGTTGAATTCGGTGTGGGAGACCAGTGGTTGTCACCAGAGACGAAAGCCGCTCGAGCTGCGGGAAAAGCAGAACCTCAATTCTTCAATGCAGCAAGACCCAATTTCGAGCGCAGCTTTGATGTAGCGCCCGACTTAACTGTGATTGATGCAGATGGAAAAACTTTCAATGCGAAATATGTGGGATTGGACGCGACGACGGGCTTGTCGATTTTGCGTTTGCCGCAGAAGAATGTCAGAGAGCCCGAGCAATCAGTAAACGTCATCGACGTTGGTGAGCAAGTACGAATGCTCGGGCCGGAGCCCGCAAACGAACGAGTATTTGCCAGCAGAAGTATGTACGTAAGAATGGGTACGACCGTGGGAACGGTGCGGACCATTCTAAAGGCGCCTACCGGTGGAGTTGCAAAGTTTAGAGTTTCATCACCGCGATTATCAGCGCAGAACGTCGGCGGTGTTGTAGTTAACGAAATGGGTAACACTGTCGGAATAATCGATGGAGTTACGGGCACCGAAGCGACCATCCTGCCGACACTATTGATTCGACGAGCTGTAAAGCGGGTACTCGACAAACAAGCGAGTGTTCCGAAAGCGTGGCTGGGCGTCAAAGGCGAAGCGATCGCGGACCTGAGAATTGATGAATTGAGAAATCATGGTTGGCAAACGGACAAAGCCTCATTGCTAGCCGGCGATCATCGAGGAATTCTGCTCACTTCTGTGGTTCCAGGCAGCCCAGCGGCTCTTGCAACATTACGAGCTGGAGATGTAATTCTTAAGGTCGACGAAGAAATGGTAAAAGATGCCGAAGAATTTTCGTGGATACTCGAGCAATCGGAGCCCAGTAGCTCGTTAACATTCACGGTAGCGCGGCCAAACAAACCAATTGCTGAAGCCTTTAAGATCAAGCTTAGTGAGAAGTTCGCCTTCGCTCCATTTCCACCGCCAAATTTTGGTACCTTCGAGGCCGGCTCGGGATTAGTTCAGCACGGTATCGAAGCTGTAGCGCTTAAGTCTCCGGCTACCACGCGGCTCGGAGTTCGTAGCGGCTTACTTGTCGTCTACGTGCAACCGTTCAGCCCTGCGTCCGATGCGGGTTTAAAGGCCGGCGACGTTATTCAGTCAATCAACGGAAAGCTTGTGAATCGGCCCGCCCTTGGCCCATTGAAAACAATTTCAAGCCTCGAAGTGGTGCGCAAAAAAGAAAAGCTCGTTCTAACCTTTACCAGGCGCGGGTAACAACCTTCACTTTCAGCTTTCCTCTCGACTGTTTGGATTAAGAAGAACCTGCCAGGAAACGCGTCCGACCCGGCTAATGTAATCCCGCGCTACTGAATACGGATAAGACTTGTTCAGATACTGGAACCGGGGTCCGACAATGTCTTGCCACGTTGACCGGCCAGTGACAAACAGGAAATAGTAACGAGCAGTTAAAATAGGGCCTTCCTCCCCTATCCTCCATCCCCAACAGGTATGATACCCTTGGACTTTCAAGCAACGTTCTCGAAAGGGTATTGACGACTCCCCAATGTTCCCAGAAGCGGTTGCGCGTTATCACGACCTCTTAAAC
>DASROI010000153.1:0-7283 GCA_035646955.1 Pyrinomonadaceae bacterium | reverse complement strand
TGCGACCGCCCGTTCGACGCTATCGAAATCCGCAACGTTAACCCTTGAAAAGTCAGCTTTGCCGCCCGACTCTTCGATTTGCCTGACCGTCTTGATTCCATTTACTTCGTCCCAGTCGAGGATGGCGACTGCTGCACCTCGTTCCGCGAGTAGCACAGCGGTTGCCGCTCCAATACCCTGAGCGCCTCCAGTTACAACAACACTCTTCCCCTCAAACTTCACGCGATCCTCCGACCACTTACACTATCAGCAGAATCGAAACTGACATCTGCACGATCAGGATCGAATTCTTCAGACGACGCACCGGGCGCGGGGAGATGCTGGTACCAGGTAAAGTAGAGAATGATTGCCGATAGGGCCGTAGTAGAAAGCAGGGCAAAAGCCACCGCATGTCGATGCAGGACCAGGTAAAGCATCGACACATACAGAGCCGTGATACCGATCATTGCCACCACTGTATTGAAGGCATCGCGCGAGAACGGTGATTGCTTTTTGAATCCCGGCTCTTCAGCTAAGAGAGCTTCGCGCGCCGGTCCCCATGCACCAGCCGGCTGCACGTTGCGATAAAAATTCTTGAGTGTCTGCAGATCAGTTGGCCTGGTTATCAGGGCAACAACAATCGTAATGATGGTCGAAGCCAGTGCGATGACTGGAAATCCAATGTAAAGCGGAAGCGGCTGGCTCAGATATGCTGTATCAAGGACCACCTGGCCCAACGAAAGGCACATGCCACTGAATACTCCGGCCGCATAACCGTAGCCATTGAGTCTCCACCAATACCAACGAAGCACGTTGGGAGGAAGAATGCCGGCTGCCAGAGTTCCAAAGATCCAGAGGAATGCAGTGTTGATGGAAGTTCCAAAGACAGAGATAACGAGACCTGCAACAATTAAAAGCACCGACGAAACATAACTGGCACGGACCAGCGTTTTCGGGCTGGCTTGCGGATTGATGTACTTTTGATAGACATCTTTGACGAGATAGGCGGCGCCTCCATTGACTGTAGAACTGAAGGTCGCGAGAAATCCCGACAACAGTGCAGCCAACATAAACCCAACCAGTCCGACTGGCAGCATGGTGCCAATGATCAATGGCAACGCTGTCTCCGGATCGGCTTTGAGCCTCGCATCAAGAACAGCGTTTCCGATTCCCGATATCGCCATTGCCGCGATGGCCATCGCAAAACACCAGCGCACAGTGTGAATGACTCCCCACAGCGCACCTAACTTCGAGGCATCGCGTTCGTCGCGAGCTGCCAGGAATCGCTGAAAGTCGTACAGCTGCTCTGGACCACTCAGACACAAAAGAAATCCCTTCAAAACCCAGACAGCGACCAGCGCGCCAAACAATGAATAGTCGGTGCCCCCGGAAACGACGCCCTGTAAATCAGCGGGTCGCACCGAAGGAAGGATGTCCATCCATGACGATGGGACCAATGTGGCGAAATGCGTCGAGTTGAAATGGCGGTAACCAACAATTGCGAAGACTATCGCGCCAGTACTCAACACAATGGTCTGAGCTATCTCGACTCGAACAATGCCGTGTAGACCGCCCGCTACCACGTAGATTCCGGTGATTCCCAGGATGAGCACGGCGCAAACTGTCGGCGAGAAGGGTAGAAAGATCGCTCCGAACTTGCCCATTCCGATCGCGCTATACCCCAACAGGGCGGTAATCGTGAGAATTGCGAATAGTGTGTATGAAAGGCGCGCGAGGTCTCCAGCCTTACCGCTCGAAAAACGTGTCTTCATCCACTCGGCGCCGGTCATGACGTTCGAGCGGCGAATCCACTTACCCATGTAGGCGAGATAAAACGCGGTGATCGGAAAGCCCCAGAGCCAGTGGACCCACATACCTTTGAGCCCTAAGGCAATAAAGGTTGAGACGATCCACATTGTGCCGGTGATATCGAAGTACGAAGACGAACCAGACATGGCGAGAGCCCACCATGGCAACTGCCGCCCACCAAGAAAATAGGAGGACATTCCTCGGGCGGCCTTCCGCTTCATGGCGATACCAATCCCCATGATGGCCGCGAGGTAGAGGACCACAATTAGTTGATCTATCCGAGAAAGGTTCATCCTATTAAACGGGTTTGTTCCAACCGCGAACTAATATTTGAAGTCAGGGAGAGACGTTCTTAGTTAAAGCCTTTACTAACAAAACTTAAGTTTGATTTACAGCTTACGGACGTTGCGCGGACCGCTTTATCTTCGCTGTTGAATAAGTCATAACTAACACAGCCAACCTAGCGCGTCAACTACTTTTTGTGATTAAGCAATGTTTGCAGCCCGAGGAAATTCCTTCGAATCCACTTTCTAAAAGCCACAAACAAAACTACGCGACGAGATAAAAACTATTTGGAGCGAACCAGTAACTCGGATGTCATTCTTAATAACCTGGGAAGTTGACTGCCCCAGTAATCCCAATCATGACCTCCTTCTATCTGGTCAAACTGATGATCGACTCCAGCTAGATCAAAAGCCTCATGCAAACGAATGTTTGCCTCTATGAATCCGTCATTTAAGCCGCAATTAAAATAGAAATAGGGAAGAGATTTAACCTCGTCTGTTTTTATCGATTCGATTAGCAGGAAAAGATCATTGCGCGCTCGGGTCTCGCTTTCAGAATCGCCAAATGCCTGTAAAATCGACGGTTTTAGCGTATTCCAGTCGAAGCCAGGAGCATCATCGGATCGTTCAGGTGCGTCAAACGCGCCGCTGAAGGATGCGGCAAACGTGAAGAGATCTGGTCGCCGAAGAGAAAATTTGAAGGCGCCATAACCTCCCATAGAGAGGCCGGCTATTGCTCGAGCTTCTCTCGCCGGTATCGCGCGAAATCCTCGTTCAATTGAGGGTAGGAATTCGTCTACAAAAAAAGTTTCGTATCTGTTTGATGAGACGACTTCGCTGTCGCAGTACCAACCATCGCTACCATCCGGCATTACAATAATCAGGCCCAGAGTTTTAGAGAGTTCTTCGATATTAGTTAAGTCGAGCCAATTCTCGTGGCTACCAAACAAACCGTGCAACAAATACAAGATCGGGTATTTAAGATCCGAGGATTCGTACCCAGCCGGAAGCAGGATCGAATATGGAACTTCACGTTCAAGCCAATTACTGGCCATTTTACTAGTGATTCTTCGCATTTCCAGGAACACCCGGCGTCAGCACCTTGTTGCAGTTTTCTTTATCTTGACCGGTGACAAAGTAACTGGCGTTGTGTAACATACCAATCTTCGTGGTGTCAAAAACCCTGAAGCTGTCCTTAATCGAGAAAGTGAATCCCGTGTCACCAGGTTACGCGAACTACGATCTACATCCGCGCACTCAAATCGATTCGAGTGTCCAATGTCACCAGGGCTGGGAAGAGATTCTCGAAACTATTCAGCGTGACGTTGACAGTGGACCATTCATCCTTTGTGTTGAGTGTTATCCCGGAGTGCCCGTTGCTGAGCTGACTGAACGGGTAAAGAGTGCGGTTGGACCAACGCTCGTCATTGAGAGCGAACAATTGTTTCGTCCCGAGTCCGAGCTTGACGAAATGCTCCTACCGTATCTGGGCGACGATCCTGTGTTCGGGCGCTTGAATCCGATCGAGATCGAAAACTTTTTTGATGGTGAGAAACTATCGGCGGCTCGCGAGCGCCTCAGCGCCTCTAGTGGTCTTGTACTTATAATCGGCCCGGGAGCTTCCCTTCTCTCAAGCAAAATTGATCTACTGGTTTTTGCCGAGATAAGCCGGTGGAACATTCAACAGCTGCAACGGCAAAACGTGATTGGAAACCTGGGAGCAAAGAATTTCACCGACTCACCAGGGAAGAAGTACAAACGAGCATTCTTTGTCGACTGGCGTAGCGCCGATCGTCTTAAAGTGAAGATCTTTTCAAAGATCGACTATCTGCTTGATCTAAACGATCGAAACGTACCACGAATGATTTCAGGCGATGTGTACAGACGTGGGCTGAGTGAAATTGCGAGAAGACCATTTCGGGTGGTTCCCTTCTTTGACCCTGGACCATGGGGCGGTCAATGGATGAAGCGTACTTTCAACTTGCCGCCAGACAAGGTCAACTACGCGTGGTGTTTCGACTGTGTGCCGGAAGAGAACAGTCTGTTGTTTGGCTTTGACGACCGGACTGTAGAGATCCCGGCGCTCGATCTAATCCTGACTTATCCCGAGGAAGTATTAGGAACCGCCATCTTCGAGGAGTTTGGGGCCGAGTTTCCCATCCGCTTCGACTTTCTCGATACGGTGGAAGGCGGAAATCTTTCCCTTCAGGTTCACCCGCTTCGTAGTTACATTTCAGAGCACTTCAACATTCCGTACACTCAGGATGAGAGTTACTACATCCTGGACCAAAGCGGCGATTCCGTTGTCTACCTGGGTATCAAAGATGGCGTGGATCCTGCCGAGATGGCGACGGCGTTAAAAAAGGCACAATCAGGTGAAGCGCCTTTTGAAGCCGAAAAGTTTGTCAATCTTTGGCCCAGTCACAAACACGATCACTTTTCAGTCCCCGGGGGAACAGTCCATTGCTCCGGGAGCAACAACGTGGTCCTCGAGATCAGCGCGACTCCCTATATATTCACATTCAAGCTGTGGGATTGGGGAAGGATGGGTCTCGATGGCAAACCACGTCCGATTCACCTGGACCACGGACTGGCAAACATTCAATGGAACCGAACGACCGACTGGGTTCGCGAACAACTATTCAATAAGAATGAGTTTGTCGCCGAGGGCGATGGATGGCGCGAGGAACGAACAGGCGTTCATCATTCAAACTTTCTTGAGACCCGCAGACATTGGTTCACCGGCGTGGTTTCACACGACACTAAGGGTACTTTGAACGTGCTCAATCTTGTGGAAGGCGAAGAGGTGATGGTCGAAAGTCCTGAAAACCGCTTTCCTCCATTTGTGGTTCACTATGCCGAAACTTTCATCGTACCGGCATCAGTTGGGCCATATACAATCCGGCCCACACGTCGACCGGACAAACCGTACGCGACCATAAAAGCTTTTGTGAGAAACGGCTGCTGTGGACGGTAATTAATTCATGTACATCTTAGGCATCGACATCGGCGGCACACGCCTCAAGCTGGCCAGGGTGGATCACGATGGCACAATACTCGACCGGAGAATCAAAGAGACTCCGACTACGCTCAAGGAGTTTTCAGCCACTTTAACCTCACTGGTGAACCAGTTGATCGAGGGGACCGATGGGCCAGTCGCGGTTGGCGTAGGCTGCAAGGGTGTAATTGACACTCATTCGTCGACTGTCCTGAGACAACCGGGTACCTTCAGCTTTCTCGAGGGGCTTAATTTCCCACGTTTATTGAACTCGCTGTTCAAACGGCCTGTGCCTGTTCACGCCGACAACGACGCTCGGGTCGCACTGGCTGGAGAAGTTATTTGGGGCGCCGCAAAGGGAAAAAGAAATGTCGTCATGTTGACTCTGGGAACCGGTGTCGGTGGAGCTTTGCTGGTTGACGGCAAAATAGTAAGAGGCGAGAAAGGCGGCGCCGGTCTGTTGGGCCATCTTACCGTCGCTCCTAATGGACGTTTTTGCGATTGTGGCAATAGAGGATGTTTGGAGACTGTTTTCTCAGCTCGCGCGATAGAAGCCGAAGCACTGAACGCAGTTTACCGGGGCACAGAGTCGTTACTGACCGAGAGGTTCAAGGATAATCTTGGCCAACTAACTTGCCACGCAGTTTTTCAGGCAGCGGCTGGAGGCGACAAGGTGGCTTTGCTAATTCGCGACGAGGCAACATCAACACTCGCCGCGGCTATCGCAGGTCTGCTCCACGTTTTTGATCCCGAATTAGTAATACTGGGCGGCCAAATCGTTGAAGCCGGTGATTCATTACTTGAACCAATTCGAAGCGAAGTCGCCTGGCGAACAAAACGGTTTCTGGGCCGCATAGTGCCGATTGTGCCTTCCGAGGTACAGGATTCATCCGGTGTAGTTGGTGCCGCGGCGCTGACCTTAATCGAAGGTTAAGAAAAACACATATCAATAGTGTCGTCAGGATCATGCTGTGTTAAATTCAACTAGAGACCTGCCAGCCATACGGATCCATTAACAACTCTCAGGTAAGAATGAAGCAACCGCGCGCGCAACATCTGAAAATGATCGGAGTTCGAGAGGTACGTGACATCAATCAAACGATGTTTCTTCACCTCATTCGCGAACGCCAACCAATTTCGCGCGCTGATATTGCGAAGGCCACCGGGCTTAGGCCAGGAACCGTTTCGGCAATCGTCAACCGTTTAATCAAAGAAAAGCTGGTCTATGAGGGAGTTGAAGGTCCCTCAACCGGTGGACGCCCACCCAAGTATCTTTACGTAAATGCGGAAAGCGCTTACGTGTTGGCTATTGATGTGGGCGTCAGTGAAACACTTTACGCGGTGAGTGATTTCAACGGCCGCATAATGATGCAACGAGCGGTGGTCACTGAAGGGTCACCCGAAACTTTTTTAGTTTCACTCGCCCGTGACATCAAGAATTTGATCGATTCGCAGTATCCCCGGGCGCGATTCGAAGCGGTCGGAGTCAGCGTTCCCGGACTGGTCGATCGGGCTGATGGTTCGTTAATCATCTCTCCAAACCTTGGCTGGCAGTCGGTACCCGTTCGGGCTTTGCTCGAAGCAGAGCTGATGTTGCCTGTGTTTGTTGAGAACGACGCGAATGCCTCTGCCTTTGCCGAGTTGTGGTATGGACCACTCGACGAGCTAAGCACTCGTACTCTTCTGTTTGTGCTCGTTGTCGAGGGACTTGGTACTGGATTGATTATTAATGGCGAGTTGCACGTCGGCACCAGCATTGGTCTCGGCGGATTCGGTCATATGACGCTCGATCCGAAGGGACCGATGTGCTCCTGCGGCCGACGCGGCTGCTGGGAAACATTCGCTTCTGATCGGGCTACGGTGGACAGGTACAACGAGCGGAAAGACGTCAAGACGAAGCTTCGCACCGTGACGCAGATCATCGCGCTCGCTAAGCAAGGTGATAAAGCGGCGTTAGAAGTAATTGAAACCACGGCGAGGTATCTTGGCGAGGGGATTGTGAGTCTGGCTCACGGTTTGAGTCCCCAGGTAATTGTCTTGGGAGGAGAGATTGCCGGCGCCTGGCCCATAGTGGAACCAATAGTTCGTGAGCGGGTGAAGAGCACTTACATTATTCCGCCAATCAATATTGTAATCAGACCATCAAGCGTTCAGCGCCCCGGGCTGTTTGGAGCAATTCCCATCGCCCTGCAACATCTATTTGGTGACCGTTC
>DASROI010000152.1:0-13977 GCA_035646955.1 Pyrinomonadaceae bacterium | reverse complement strand
TCACAACAAGATCAAACTTGACCGGGAAATCGGACGGCTGAAGATACCGGGCATTAACTCCCTCTCTTACTTCAACTCGAGGATCCGTCCGGAGTTTCCAGTCAATCTGGTTATGTCCGACATCAACAGCCCATACCTTTGTTGCCCCATTCTGCAGAAGACAATCGGTAAAGCCGCCGGTCGATGCTCCCACGTCGAGGACTTTCATGCCGGTAACATCCAGCTTGAATGATCGTAAAGCGCCCTCAAGCTTGAGACCTCCTCGACCAACATATCGAGTGGTTGGATCCTCAGCGCCTTTTATTCTGATGTTTGCCTGTGGGGAATGTTGTTCGGAAGGTTTCTCAACGCGCTGGTCATCAACCAGGACAATGCCGGCCATTACCATCGCTTGAGCCTTGGTGCGAGACGGGGCCAGGCCGCGGTCGACGAGCAATTTATCGATTCGTTCACGCTTCAACCCAGGATGTGCCTCACCTTTGAGATGTGTTGCACATTACATCAAAGTTGGAGTGAACTGCTTAGTTTTATTGAATTATTGGCAAGTGAGACCTATTAGGCCTGCCTGCGGGCGGTTTGAGTAAAGGCTCGTGGAGTTTCAGTTAAGCGCAGTTCGGCAGCACACTCGTGACAGAGCCAGACCAGGATGTTCGGTGCGTCAGACCAGAAGAACGAGCTCACTTTATGAGCTACTTCAACGGCTTGATCGACACGGAGTTTCTGCAGAGCTTGCACATAAAATACTCCGGCGTAGAACTCTCCATCAACGCCTTCATCGCGATGGATACACTCCCGCTCACGAAACACTTGTCTACTCATGAGTTTCACCATTTCCACGCACCACATGGTGCGAGACCTTGACCTTATTTTTAGGCGTCGGGGGGTTTGCCGCAAGATGTGAGCTTTAGCTCGACTGGTAAAGCGATCGTGCCAATCGTTTGGGAAAGTCCGTCGCTTTGAATGCATGATGCCATTCGATAAACAATCAGTCAATATGTTGATCAATTATTGAAGATTGTTTCTTTGATATGAATCGATGACAAAGAAAACTTTTCACTGTTGGGGACGATGTGAGCCTTCAAAGATCTCGTCGATACGCATCAGGTCACGACGCTGTGCAGCGCGTCTTGCTCGACGGTCTAATTTTTCAATTCGTCTGAGACGTCTCTCTTGCCACTGATCAACCAAAACTGGCTGAGTATTTTTTTCAGTGTCATCGTCAGACGGATCACCAATCGGCTCGGCTGAATCGTTTGCAGCTGGGTCGTTGGCAACAGCTTGATCGTTATGATGAGGCTGAGAGACCGGCTCTGCGGGTTTTTTGGTGACTGTCCTGGCAGGCTTCTCCTCCAGTTCAACAGGATCAGATGACGATTGGGCGGCGCTTTCGTCCGGCTCTGTTACATCCGGCTCTTCTGGTTGCGCGACCTCTTCATCCCGCTTTTCAGCTGGCTGGCCCTCTTGCTGTTCAGGGGTTACGGATTGGTTGGTTGTTTCGACCTTCGAGACATTGACAACTGCCTCTTGAAATCGCTGGCGCTCCAAACGAGCCGCGATTAGTGCTACCGCGGCGCCCAGGAGCATCGCTGCTGCAAAAGCCCCCGTTAAGAAAAACCGGCTTTTCTTTTTGCTTCGGTTTTCAGTCTCCACAAGTGGAACGACTGGGCGCGCCTCTTGAATCACGCGAGCATCGCTAAAGTGAGGCGTCGCTCGATTCGCGTCGAACTCAAAACCATCAAAATTCTCGTGTCTCTGCATTAAGAACCCTTTATCCATGAACTGTTCGCCCGCTGGTATCTTTGCAATCGCAGGGCCACACTTTAGGTGCTCTTTTCACTGCGTTTACGCCGTCTATTGAGTGCGAACAGACGGAAATAGAGGGCAAGCCGTTGCATTTGGTGCAAAAACGCTCGCAAACTTTGCCCCTGACTAAGCGCAAAAAGTCGAATGAGTCGAGCCACCCTTACAGTACCGCGAGCGGAGCGACCGGATGCCACTCTCAATGGTGCGATCTCGAGAGTCGAGCCACCCTTACAGTACCGCGAGCGGAGCGTCCGGATGCCACTCTCAATGGTGCGATCTCGAGAATCGCGCCAGAAGTTGAGTGTGGCATCCGGTGGCTGCGCTCGCGGTACTGTAAGAAGGGTTTAGGAATGGACGCGCTGAGGCTTCGCTCGGCGGTCTTCCAAAACTTCAATACTCTCTCGAACACGGTTGAAAATCCCATCCGCATCGAGTCCGTATTTTGCAAGGAGAAGTTTTGGATCGCCGTGTGTTATGAGACGGTCTGGAATTCCCATTCGTACCAGCCGCACCTTATCTTGAAGCCCATTCTCTTCGAGGAGTTCCAGGATCGCCGATCCAAAGCCTCCAGCGAGATATGCTTCTTCGACAGTGACGATGAGTCGTTTAGTGCGTGCCAGCGCAAGCATGAGAGGCGCATCGAGAGGCTTGACGAAGCGGGCATTCACAACCGTGGTTTCAATGCCTTCTTTAGCTAGATGTTCGGCGGCAGCCAGCGATGGATGAACCATAGAACCGTAGGCTACGATTGCGACTTCGCCTCCATCGCGAAGGATTTCACCTTTACCAATTTCGAGTAACTCGGGTTTACGAGTAATGTCTGCGCCAATACCGTTACCACGTGGATATCGCATCGCGGCCGGCCCAACGTGCTCCAACATCGTATGGAGCATGTCGCGCATCTCGCCTTCATCTTTAGGCGCCATAACTACGATATTGGGAACGGCACGTAAGTAGGCAATGTCGAGCAGACCATGATGTGTTTGACCATCGCCGCCCGCGATACCTCCACGATCAAGACAGAATTTGACATTCAGATCCTGGATACAGACATCGTGGATGAGCTGGTCAAATCCGCGCTGTAAAAATGTCGAATAGATCGCGCAAACAGGCTTGAGCCCTTCGCAGGACATGCCAGCCGCAAACGTAACGCAGTGTTGCTCCGCAATACCGACGTCGAAGGCTCGCTCAGGAAACTTTTCGAGCGCCGAGCAAATGCCCGTCCCATCCGGCATGGCGGCAGTCAAAGCGACCACTTGCTCATCACGCTCCATCAACTCGCACAGCGTATCTCCAAACACCTGGGTGTATGTAGGAGACTTGGCTGCGCTCTTAATAGCCTTACCGGTCGCCAGATCAAACGGTCCGGTGGCGTGCCAACGATAGTAGTCTGCTTCAGCCTCGGGAAACCCTTTGCCTTTTGTCGTCAGGGCATGGACGATCACTGGTCCATCCTTGATCTGCTTTGCTTCTCGTAGAGCAGCAACGAGCGCTCGAGGATTGTGACCATCAACATAGCCGATGTATTTGAAGCCGAGCTCATGGACCAGCGCACCGGGCAAAACGGCGGCCGCAATAACATCCTTCATGGTTTTCGCCGCTTGATGCAGTCGTTCACCGACAGAGGGAATCGCAAGCAGCTTCTCTTCAACTTCGTCTTTGAAACGATGATAACCGTGAGCACCACGAATGCGATTTAGATATCCAGTCAACGCACCGACTGCGGGCGCGATCGACATCTCATTGTCATTAAGAACAACGATCAATCGACTCTTAAGGTGGCCAGCCTGGTTAATGGCCTCCATCGCCATTCCACCGGCTAAAGAAGCATCACCAATTAAAGCGACGACATGATGGTTTTCACCTTTGCGATCGCGCGCAATCGCCATCCCGAGTGCCGCGGACAACGAGGTTGAAGCGTGACCTGCGCCAAAGGTGTCGTACTCGGATTCATCTCGACGGAGAAAGCCGCTGATTCCACCATACTGTTTAATAGTAGGTAAGAGGTCGCGGCGCCCGGTAAGAATTTTATGTGCGTAGGCCTGATGTCCGACGTCCCAAACCAGGCGATCGCGTGGCGTGTCGAAGGCGTAATGCAGCGCAACGGCGAGCTCAACGGCGCCCAGGGAGGCTCCAGTATGTCCGCCTACGCGGGACATTGTTTCCAAAATGTAAGTGCGGATTTCGTCAGCTACGGTGGTCAACTGTTCGGGAGGTAAATCACGCAAATCGGCCGGCGAGTTAATCGTCTCTAAAAGGCTCATTGTGGCGGCATTGTAACCTAAATGGTCGGTTTTTCTAGTTGGCATCAATCGATTAAACTCCACTCAACTTCGCCTAACGTGAAGTACTTGATAATGCAAAGTACTCTGCTACGCGACGACTGTCAATTGTAAATTGCGAACGGTTAAGCGACATGGGTGGAGTTGTAATGAGGCAGTTCCGTCGGTTCAGGGCTTGAGCGGCCAAACAATTAACAATTCTCGAATCTCAAATCATAATCATCCAATGATCACACCCTCGACAAAACAGCTGGCAATTTTACCCATGCGACCCGAACATTGGGATCGAGTCGCTGAGATTTATCGTACAGGCATCGAAACTAAACAGGCGACCTTTGAAACAACCGTACCTGCCTGGGAACACTGGAATTCGACCCACCATACTTTTGCGCGCCTTATCGCCACTTACAATGATCAAATCCAGGGATGGGCGGCGCTCTCTCCGGTGTCGTCGCGCACGGTCTATGCGGGAGTGGCGGAAGTCAGTGTCTACATCGACGCCGGATTTCGAGGTAAAGGTTGCGGTGTTCTTTTACTGGAATCTTTAATAGCTGAGTCTGAAAGAAATAATATTTGGACTCTTCAAGCCAGCATCTTTTCAGAGAACGAGCCGAGCCTGCGACTTCATCACAAATGTGGCTTCCGAGAAGTAGGACATCGTCAAAAGATCGCAAAGTTGGATGGAGATTGGAAAGATACCGTTTTGCTTGAGCGTCGAAGCGCCAGTGTAGGCGTGGACTAACGAACGGTCAGGAACTCAACACTCAAAGGCATCGTACAAATCACTGAAGTACGTAGGGTATGAAGAATAAGCAGTACGATTTTGAGCTCCTGTTTCGTGCCTTTGCCGATCGTACCCGGCTGCGCGTTATCAACCTGGTCGGTAATGAAGAAGTTTGCGTCTGTTTTCTTGTAGAAGTTTTGAACACTAGTCAGCCCAAAGTGAGCCGGCATCTCGCTTACCTGCGCCGGGCTGGCCTGGTATCAACTAGACGCGAGGGAAAGTGGATGCACTATCGACTGTGTGAGCCCGGTGACAGGGACGCTGCGCGTATTTTTCGTGACGTAAGGGAATGGCTCGCGAGAAATCCCGAAATGCACAACGATAAAATCAGGCTAGAGAAGTTGAGCTGTGCGGCCCACCTTCCCGCTCAGCTTCAAAGAGCGCCAAGGCCGGCGTCGCTTGTGGCCTGACTTGCGCTCTTGGCATTCCGCAAACGAAGCACAGCAATCTCAGGTCGCACCCCTAATCTAACGGGGAGTCCAATTACGCCTGTGCCGCTGGAAACATAGAGTTGCGTATTTCCAAGTTGGAACAAACCTTGAGCGTACCTCAGGTCCTTCGTCGCAAACCGCGCGGGTGCACCGAGCAGCGGTAGATCAATTTGTCCACCATGAGTATGGCCACTGATGATGAGCGAAGTTCGCTTTGCCTGGTCCAGGTCTAAGACTGACGGCTGATGCGAAAGTAAAACTGTAGGAATCCGGCCGTCGAGACCCGCAAACGCGCGCTGCCAATCGGCTGCTCCCCAGCTCCAGTCATCGATTCCCGACAGTTGAAGTTTGTCCGGACCCCGACTCACAACCGTATTCGCATTCGACAAGACCTTAATCCTGTTTCGTTGCAGTGCCTGAACTGTCAATTCCGGATCTGTATAGTGGTCGTGATTACCGAGCACGGCCCAAACGCCTTCCGGTGCATTTAGTGACGAAAGAGCTTCGGCGCAAGGCTCGATATACCTTCGATAGGAAGTTGTGTAATCGCCGGTCAGTACGAACATGTCGGGATTTGTTTTTCGCG
The DNA here is from genome assembly GCA_035646955.1 of Pyrinomonadaceae bacterium. Lineage (GTDB taxonomy): Bacteria > Acidobacteriota > Blastocatellia > Pyrinomonadales > Pyrinomonadaceae > PSRF01. Next base: position 8,091 of record DASROI010000152.1, on the reverse strand, counting down.
CGAGCTCGACAACTCTTACAACTTCATCAATACCGAGAATGCGACTGTGATGAATGTCGGTTAATTGAGTGATTCGAAAATCTTCAAATCTCTCGGGCAAATTGTGAATAAAAATGGCAGTTTCTGAAACGAGGTAATTATAGGGCTCAATCAGACGGGCGTAGGCTGACGTTGCAGCGACCGCAAGTAACGGCGTGGCTGCAACTCCGGACAAGAACTGTCGCCTGCTTATACGAGACCTGGACACTCCGGAATTCTAAGCCCTCTGACTTGAACTAGAAAGCGACAAGAACTGCAAAGTTCTAAGTCCAAAGCGCAAAGACCACTCTCTCCATACCTTGACAATCTTTTCATGCCGACTAGAATTGGTCTTCGCCTGAACAGGGCACGGAGATGTGGCCGAGTGGCTGAAGGCGGCGGTTTGCTAAACCGTTAAGGGTCAAAAGCCCTTCACAGGTTCGAATCCTGTCATCTCCGCCAGTAATATGTAACGAGTGACGAACGACTAGACAGGCTCCCAAGCTTGTTATTTGCGTCCTTTGTCACTCGTTAATTTTTGTCCTGCACCCGCGCCATCTATCGTCAACAGTACTTATGACTGTTCGAGTACGTTTCGCTCCATCACCAACTGGATACCTGCACCTTGGTGCCGCTCGAACCGCTCTCTTCAACTGGCTTTACGCGCGCAAAGTTGGTGGAAAATTTTTACTGCGGATTGAGGATACCGATCTACAGCGCTCGACCGACGAATCAACGCGCTCGATCATCGAAGGACTTGCCTGGCTTGGATTGGACTACGACGAAGACCTGGTCTATCAATCCAATAATGCGCCACTACATCGTGCCGCAGCGCTGCGATTGGTTGAAGAAGGCAAGGCCTATCGAGATTTCACTCCGAAAGAGCCGCATGACGACAAGAATGTCAAAGAAGAAATTGCTGAGCGGGCTCGAGCACACGCCGCCGAAGGTCTCGATCAACGAAGCAATCCCTATCGTGACCTTTCGAAAGGCGAGTCGGATCGTCGCGCCGCTACCGGCGAACCGTTTGCAGTGCGATTGAAGGTTGCGGTTGAAGGAAAAACAAGTTTCCATGACATCGTCTATGGTCCACAAGAGCGAAGCTACTCTGAGATCGAAGACCTCGTGTTGCTGCGATCGGAAGGAAATCCGCTCTATAATCTATCCGTCGTAGTCGATGACATAGAGATGGGTATAACTCATGTCATTCGGGGGCAAGACCATTTAACCAACACTCACAAACAAGTGCTGATTTATGAGGCGCTTGGTGCTAAAGTGCCCGAATTCGCCCACTTGCCTCTGATCCTGGCGCCTAACAAAGGAAAACTATCGAAACGAAAACATGGCGACGTCGTATCCCTTACTACATATCGAGACCGTGGTTTCGTACCGGCGGCATTTCTAAATTTCCTTGCTTTACTTGGTTGGTCTCCACCAGGAGGTAAAGAGATCTTGAGCAAGGCGGAGTTGGTCCAAAGTTTTTCTCTTGAAGGGATTGGTCGCGCTAATGCAGTTTTTAATTTTCAGGAGAATGATTCGGCTCACTGGACTGACGATAAAGCTCTCTGGATGAATGCTGAGTACATTCGGACGATGGCACTGGACGAACTTATGCCGATGGTCAAGGGTGAATTGCGAGCAAACAAGCTGTGGCGGGAAGAATACGATGAAGATGATCGTGAGTGGCTATTTAGGACCGTCGATCTGATCAGACAACGATTCTTCACCTTAAGAGATTTTTCAGGACAGGGTCGTCCATTTTTCTCAGACGATTTTGACTTTGATGAAGTCAGCCTCAATAAGAATTTGCGCAAGGAACCGGGGCTTCGAGAATTGCTCAAGGATCTCGCTGGAAGGTTAGCGGCACTGGATACTTTCAATGCGCAAACTGCCGAAGCTGCGTTGAGAGCCTTCGCCGATGAAGCCGGAGTTAATGCGGGACTTCTGATTAACGGATCGCGTACGATGCTTACCGGTCAATCGGTTGGACCATCGATGTTTGAGATTTTTGACGTGCTTGGGCAGGAACGATCAATTGAGCGCCTGCGCAGCGGCATTCCCTGGAACTCTTAATTACCCGACAGGAATCCCACTATGAATAGACCTATGAATCCGCATTCCAGTCAGGAGTAAACTTAAAATGATGAAAATACTTTTTGTACTAGCTGTTATCCTTTTGAATGCGACTTTGGCTTTTAGTCAAAATTCAAACTCATCCACGGCTCGACCTCGAACCAGCAGCACGCCAGCGCCAAAACCTACGACGCAACAACCGACGGATATCGAGCAACCCAAAACGACCAACTCGGGACCAAAAACTGAGGCCAGGAAACCGGTCGTCACTGCTCAACAGGCACCAGGCTCCGATGGTGTGTTGGCCGCTTTTAACGGGCTTTTGAATGGAATTCGCCACGCCAGTGTTGGCGAAGTAACGAACGCCTATTGGAATTCGCCGCGACTGAGCCTGTTCAATTACAACGGAACCGTTACTAAAGGCTGGGACCAGGTTAAGAAGAACCGCGAGAGCTCATATCCTGAAATAAAAGACGTCAAACTTGAGGTCCGGGACGTCGCTGTGACGATGTTGGGCCGGGATGCGGCGCTTGTCAGCTGCCTGTGGACACAAACACAGACCTACAAAGGAACTCCTGAAACTGCGTCCGGTCGAATGACACTCGTATTCAGGCGTGTGGGAACCGCGTGGAAAGCAATCCATTTGCACTCATCACCAGACTCGCCTAACCCCGCGAGCATTCCTCCGTCGGAACAAATCGAAAAACCATCACCGACACCGACGCCAGCTCCCTAGGACTCGGCTACGGGTTGAAGATTCGGCTTTCGTCTTGATAAGTGTGCGAGTGCGATCCCTCCGAGAATCGCGAGGAGTGGAAAGAACTCGACTGTATATCTGGGCTCGGGATTCTCCATCGTGGAAAGGAATCCCAGTCGCAAAAGGATTATTAGAGACGCAAAGACCAACAGAAGTCGCACTTGAAAATTACGGGACCGCCACATGAGCCAACCACCGATCACTCCAAGAATTGTGTAGAGCCATGTCAGTCCCGCGAAAAGCGGCAGCCACCACTGTTGATGGATGTCGTAATCGAGATCTTTGAGCGGCAGTAAATCTCCGTCGAAGGGCCAGTATTGCGAGTGAGTGTCAAACCAGAGTGCTACCGCTCGCCTCGCCGGCAGCACGAGGTAATAGTGTAAAGGGTGTTTCGAGATTCTTTCTCTGGCAATCTGAGCAAAGCCGGCGTCGATGTCCGGAGTCATCTCAACATCGCTGTCATCTGGTTGTTCATCTGCGCTGTCATCAGTTTCATCATCACTGTCTTCTGAGTCAGAACTCTCTTCATCTGAGCCGGGCGATGGGGCAGCTTGCGGAGATTCATTGGCAGTTGACGGCGGTGCTTGCGTCTCAGTCTTATTGTATTTTGCGAACAGTTCAGCCACCCGAGCTTTTTCTTCAGGTGAATCAAACGCGTAAGACGGGATGTTCTCCACCTTAATCTGCTTGTTATCCAAGTCCCATAGAACTGGTCCAACGTACCGCCCATCATCAAGCCACGATCGGACCCACATCAGATAGCCTCGCGGCACAAACTCTCCTGGCATCTCGGCATGCATTGGCGCCAGCGGTTGGAACACTCCAAAGACTCTTCGGTTTCTAATGGTCCATGGGACCAGGACTAGACCAAAGGCAACGGAGAAAATCGTCGCTGAAACGATTGAACTCAAGCATCGTTTCGACCAAACATGTCGTTGATTGGAAACCCCAAACGATCCGAGCAGAATCGTAATTCCAGTCGCAGCCGCTAAGAGTCCACTATCAGGCCGAAATAGTACGGCCAGGCCGACTGTAACCCCGGCGATGGCCCAACCCAGATTTGCTCGCCATCTCGTTTGAGATCTAAGTGCAAAGGTTACAAACAGGCAAAGTAAAAGTATGAACAGGTTAGTAGGCACTTCCGTGAGGATAGTAGCGACATAGATCGTCGTGAACGGGCAAAGGGCCGCAAGCCCGAAAGCACCGATTGCCGCCCGGTGTTTTAGAGCGTCGTCGGAAATCCAAAGGTAGGCCATGAGTGCTATCAAGACCACGCAAAGTGTGTCCAGCAGCGCTTGCACCACACGAACGGCGGTGTTGTTCCCATGCCCGAAAACTGCATAGAGGCCAGCCAGAAACATCGGGTAGCCCGGGAGTCTAATAATGGAAGGGATGAACGGAGCCTGAGTCTCGTGAGAATAGACGTGCTGCTCAAGTACGTTACGAGCAATCTGAGCGTAGATTATGCCGTCGCCGGGAGTGTCGTTAGGAAGGCGAAGACCAACAAATAGACGAAAGCCAAGAGCGACGATAAATAGTAACAGGTAGACAACCCAAACCCTGCGATCGGGGCGCTTTTCGATATTTGTGGACAACTCGTGCGTAGTCTCATTCTCATCGAGCTCGAGCCCGATGCTATTGCCGCAATCTGAAACCAGAAACAATTGGAGCGGCGTTTGGACTTTAAAGGTTGCCTCGTTTCTAATGGATGAACGAGTTAACGCGCTCAAGCCAAATGAGGTTACGGGCGAGCCTCGGCGGTGGCCTTTCGCTCCAGCTTACCCCAGCCTACGACAGGACCACGTATCGCCATTGCTACCGACTTGATCATCACGTAGTACATCACTTGTCGATAACAGAATCTCTGTAAGAACAACCACCAGAGCAGTCGCCAACGCTCTCGTTTCTCAAGAACGAAAGCAAAGCAAGCCGACAACCAGTCGATAGCCAGGAAGAGCGCGTAATAAAATAACACCTGTTGAAGATTCGCAAACGAATAACCGGTTGGTTGTTGCAATCGGTCAAGAGCAGCCGACGCAAGCGTATAGACCAGCATTAGATCCATGATCGGTGAGATCAGCGGGAAAAGAATCTGAAAGATCCAGACGTTTGGCATCGCGATGAACCCGAGCGTTCCATATCTTGGCCGGAAAAGGGCATCAAGATGTTTCCACATACACTGGAGCGTTCCGTATGCCCAGCGAAAGCGTTGTTGCGCCAGCGAACGCAAATTGTCGGGCGCTTCAGTCCACGCCACCGCTGCTTCTTCGTAACCAATCTTGTAGCCGAGCCGTCTAATCCGCAGGGTTAGATCCTGGTCTTCGGCAAGCGTATCCGATGTAAAACCACCAGCTTCGAGCAATAATTCTTTTTGCCATGCTCCGACTGCGCCCGGCACGACGGTAATGCAGTTGAGACTCGCAAATGCGCGACGATCCATATTTTGCGAGGTTATATATTCGAGAGCTTGCCAGCGAGTGACGATGTTGGTGCGATTCCCAACCTTTGCATTGCCTGCCACCGCTCCCATTTCAGAGTCGTAGAATCGATGGGCCAATGCACCGATGGTTTGAGGTCCGAAAAGCGTGTCAGCGTCGAGAGCAATGATGATTTCGCCTTTAGCATGTCGCAGGCCTGTATTTAGCGCTTCCGCTTTCCCTGCATTTTCTTCAGTGAACAACCTCACGCGTGGGTTCGCGCCAAATTTTTCCGCTACGATCTTGCTCGTGTCGTCAAGCGACCCGTCGTCAACTACAATGATCTCGTAATCTGAGTAATCGGACGCGAGAAGACTAAGAATAGTTCTCTCGATGACGACGCCTTCGTTATATGCGGGCACAATGACAGAGACGAATGGAGTGTGAGTAAATCCAGCATGAAGACGTTGTCTTTTGCGAGACCTTAACCACTGCGCGAACGCAAGTGAACCAACAAAGAGCAATCGTCCGAGTCCGAGCAGGATTCCAATGATGTAGACCCATTGTAGAGTCCAACTCCCAGTTGAAAGAAAGAAAAAGGCTACTGCGTCAGCTCGCGTATAAACCCTCTCGCTTGCCGGAATCACCGGCATTACTTGATCTCTTGACCATCCTCCCAACTCCGACACCGGAACGAACTTAAAGCCTTTTCCTTTCAGGTCATGAATAATTTGCGGCAAGGCGGCTATTGTCGCCGAACGGTCGCCACCTGAATCATGGAGCAGGATCACCTGGCCACGCGTTTCCGGATTGGTATCAAGGGCTCGATCGACTGTTCGTTTGACGATCTCGTCTGCACTAACCGGCAAACTCCAATCACCGGGATCAATGCGCACACCAACCACTATGTAGCCCATCGTTTTTGCCAGGTACGCAGGTGTCACCTCTTGCGGCTTATCGGCTTCAGCATCACCGAAATAAGGCGGCCGAAACAGGACCGTAGAACGTCCGGTAACTGACTCGATTAATCGCTGGGTGGCAGTGAGCTCAAGCCTGGTTATCGAAAGTGGGACTTCGCCAAGGTTTGGATGGGTGAACGTATGGTTTCCAATTTCGTGGCCCTCGTTGACGATGCGACGCAGCAAGTCAGGATGGGCTTGTCCGTTCTTACCAATAATGAAGAAAGTCGCTGGTACGTTCTCTTGTTTAAGTATTTCCAGGATATCCGGCGTCCATCTCGGATCTGGTCCATCATCGAAGGTGAGAGCGAGCAGTCCGGGTTTGTCTCCGGTGCGTTGAATAACATATGACGATGGTATCGCCGTGAATTGTTCCGATTTGATAAACCCATTTTCGACTTCAATATTGCGAGAGCCAGACTGCGGTGCGTCCGAAACAACATCGAGCAGTTCGCCGTTGCCTTCGAAATCTACGAGATAACCGTACTCGATCTTCCGCAGACTCTCTGGCGAGGGATTGATGGAGCCCATGATGGACCAGATCGAAGGATCCTCGGAGCCCAGGCGCCAAACAGCAAAACCAGCCGGCCTAAACCCACTGGCAGCTCGCATCTGGTTATAAGCCGTCACTGCGTCAAGAAACCAAACCTTGTGATGCGAACCATCGTCCTCGTCATATTCGAAGTATGGAGTCTTCGAAGCTTCGTCAAAGATTGGATTGGCAGTTGAATCGCGGGCGGAAATCAATCCCTCTTGAAAAGTAACTGTCTCAGCTGTGTCGTTCTGATCACTCCAATCGTAACCGTAGTTCCCCAACGCCACGATGGTCTTCGCCGGGTCGAGATCGCGCATCCGGTGAATCAAGTTCTGCTCGAACCAGTCTTGTGCCGCGATCGGGCCAGAATCGCTGTTGGACCAATGTTGGTCATAGGCCATCAAGATTAAGTAGTCAGAGGCCGCAGCGTATTCTTTATAATTCCAACCCGGATCCGCGAATGGCACTGATTGCACAACGAGCAAATTCTTATTCGAAAATGCCTGGTGCAACTCTTTCATGAAGGTCAATAAATTTGCCTGCGCCTCTTTTGGCGGTTCTTCAAAGTCAATACAAACGCCGGCAAACTTGTTTTGGTCGACAAAATCCGACAGAGCGTCAATGAGTAACTGCCTGCGCGGCTCATCGGCGATGCTCTTGGCCAGGAGTTGCCCCTGAAACTTTTCGTCCAGCAGATTCTGCACCATCGGCAGGATGCGAACCTCCGGACGATTTTCCCTGATCCAATTGAGAGCTGGAACGTGAACGTCCATTGCCAGCGGATTTTCTCCGTCTGGAGCATCCTGTAAGTGAACCCACTCTGGTATTACCCAGTCGAGATGATTGAGATTTCGTTTTAACGATTCGTAGCTCGAGTCGTCCCAATTAACATAGAAGCCGACAGAGAGTGGTCTTGAGCTCGGAACTGTGGGTGCCGGAATTGAAGGTGGGGGCGGCACGATCGGAATCTGTGAACGTCGCTTGCCAGGCATTAGCTTCTTCGTCGAAGCGAGAGCTCTTTGCAGTTCAGCCTGAGACTTGCGGGCTTTTTGTTCGCTGGGATTAGCGGGAACGTTAAGTGGTTTTGGTTTCAGGTCAAGACTCTGTGGCAAGCTCGCAACCTGGCGAAGGTTGAATTTTGGCAGGACTGGATTCGCGAAAACGCTCGCGATAAAGATAGCAGCAAGCGCTGTCACTATGATCGCGAGCGCGAACCACGTGCGTCGCACGCGCCGCCAGCGGCGGCCTTCAGGATCATGGAAGACGGGAGAATCAGGCGTAGCCAAAGCAAACTCCGATGATTGAGGAGTACTTCAATTTCTCATCGTAGTG
>DASROI010000151.1:0-27196 GCA_035646955.1 Pyrinomonadaceae bacterium | reverse complement strand
GTTAGCGTATGGGTCTAAAGGAGCAGTCGTGTCGCCGCGGATTACTCCATCTTCGGCAAGCCCAAATCGTCTTGTACCTGTTTGACCTACCCCTGAGGTTACTACTGGCGTTGCAGTAGCGTAGTAAAGCGCTGGCTGGATAGCTGTAGTGGGAACGGCTTCGAAGTTGTAGCCACTCTTTGTTCCGGAACCAAGGATTCGATCGGTTAATAAATTTACCCGAAGCGTGGGAATGTCAGCATACTCACCAAGTCCTGACGTCGCGAAATAGGTTATTTCGCAGCTGTGGATCGTTCGCAGTGAGTATTGAGCGGAGGCTTCGTTTGCGGCCCGTCTGGATGCAAGCAGGTTGGGTATTGCGATCGCCGCAATGATTCCAATGATCGCGACGGTGATCAGGAGCTCGATCAGCGAGAAGCCAGCTGTCGTTAGACTGGTCCTTTCGCCGCGACTCTGTTTACTGTAATTGGGGGTCATTCTCATAAGTTTACCTGTCTCAAAAATCTCGCTTTCGCTCGTGCGGAAGGAGAGCCTGACCTCCATCTACAACCTGCGTGCCACACATGCTATTTTCTGAAACCGACAAAAAATGTAGGTAAACAGGGCCTTTTATTCGCTTCTTTTCCTTAGTGATTTGAAGATAACAACAAATGGACCTGGTGAGGTGCCGTTTTGTGTCACCCGCACGGCGGTACGAAAAAGGCAGCCATTGAATGGACCATCAGAGGATTATTTAAGGCTTGATTCGGCAGAGCGAATGCGTTTTCGCCATCCGTCTTTGGCGAGGTCTGGGTGCTTCATTTCGTTCTCCTGGAGAACGGCGAGCACCGCTGCGCTTGGACTAAGCTCACCTGGTCCAGCCACATCAGAGTCTTCTTTTGCGGCCGTGAGTGAGGCGTCGATGTCTTTGACGATGAGGTTGTGCCACCCTTTTGCACTGGGCGGATCAATAGCTAAGGCCCGCGAGAATTCGTTGATAGCTTCAGAGTTCTTACCCGTTCGCTCAAGAGCTACCGAATGGCGAACCAGCAGGAATACTGAACGCGGATAAACCTTGACAGCGGTCGCGAGTGTCTGTTCGGCCCCGTTGAGGTCACCTGCAGCTTCCTCGACTGCAGCGAGATATTGAAAACAGATCGAGCTGTTTAGACCATCGTGCACTGCACGGCGCATATATGGCAGTGCTTCATTTGGTCGTCGTTGTCCGTAGAGCCACATACCGTAACTAAAATGGGCTGAAGTATTACCCGGATAAAATCTAAACGCATCTCGGTAATAAGCTTCTCTTGAGGATGTGTCAGACGCTGTTTCGGCGAGAGCTACACATACGATACCGGTAGCTTGCAGCGAAAAGAGAGAAATGGCGATCCCCACGGGCAGTGCCCACCCGGCAAACATCATCTTCCAACGGTTCAAAGAAACATGAGATTCGCGAACGGAAAAAACGATTACTCTGCTGCGACACACATTCCTTGTAATTAGCGCCGCAACAAAAAAGAATAGCAACCCGCCACTGAGATAACGAAACGATGATGCGCTCGCACCGGAACTGATTGCGAAGGTGAGCGCTGCTGCCGCTGGTCCAATGACCGAAAGCTTTCGTTTGACCACCCGTAGTGCCGCAACCGTGTTCAGCAGAAGGCCAAGTGCGAGGAGCACGAAAAGAAGAAATCCAACGGCACCGAGCTCCGCAAGGATCTGCATGTATTCGTTGTGAGCAAAGATTGGAAGCAACTGCTCGTTGAAACTCACCAGGTTACTCTGAGGATTTCGTTCGGCAAACTGCGCTCTGGCGTCAGCATAATTCGCCTGGTAATTACCCCCTCCAACACCAGTCAGTGGGTGGTGTCGCAACATTTCGACTGCAATGCCCCATAACAAAAATCGAGCCTGGGCGCTGGAGTCTCCGCTGGCTGCAGCAGCTTTGATCCGACCTACAGTTGACGCATCCTCCGGCGCCATTTGTTTTACCGGTATGAGCTGTATTAAGCATGCACCCACCAAGGTCGCTGCGAGTGCGGCAGATACCTTGTATCGTCGGGAGAGCAAAACGCCGATCGAGAGAACAATAAACAAGCCAATTGAAGTGGCAATGAAGGGCGCGCGTTCAAGCGATTGAAGTGTTCCCAACCAACCAAGCGTAGCGGCCATCCCGAATATTAGTGAATTGCGAAGACGTCGCGCCCCTAGCGCAAGACTGCTAAAGAGAATGGAAACAACGCCCATCGTCTCTCCGAACGTTCCTGAGCCGCGGAGGATCGGTTTGACAGCGACTCTCAGATTGCCATCAGTCAGTGGGGAGCCTAACCATGATTCAACTACGGATGAGACTCCCAGAATACAGACCACTAAAACTAGACTCACGATTGAAGCTCTGATCACGCGTGTGGGAGCAAAGGTTATTAAAGCGAAGAACAAGAGGTATAAGGACCACTGCAGCGCCAGGTGTAGCGCTGGATAAGTGTCTCGCGCCCAGAGAGCTGAGAACCAAATCCAGATGACGAACAGCAGGCCGATCGCACCAGACATCTGCATCGGTCTCGGGATGGACCATGTAGATTTGAATCGTTGCGCGAGGATGAGAGTCAGGCTCACACCGAGCAGCAGCGACAGGACTAACTCCTGGCGCCATGGCAATGAATCAACTGAAGGTCGGGGAATTCCGGGAATGTGGGGAACGAGGAGAATGGCGGGCCAAAGAGCGCCTAGCAACAGAAACGGATTTCGTCGAAGATAAGCAATTTTGTCGACCACGTTGTGCGCTTCTTTGTTGCTGAGGTGTTGGGAGCAAGCCAGCTTTCGCCGGGCTATAAAAACTTAAGCACAGCGTGACGTTCCGAAGAAGTGTCGCGCTGTGCCCAAGGCAATGTTTGAAAGGGGGTTATTAGTTTCCGATTGGGGTGTTGCCGCTGACGGCGGTCAAGGCGGTAGTACTGGCTGCGCCTGACGCGATTACACCTGATTCGTCAGAGACGAAGTTGCGGGTACCAGTGGCCGTTAAACCGCTGGCGACGAGGGTTGATGCACTTGAAAGATACGAGGCAGGGGTGGTGCCGCTGATATCGACTTCAGCAACGTTAAAAAGGTAGCCACTCTTCTGGTACGGTGACGTTCCCAAGACGCTATCGATAAGACCCTGTCCGTACAATTCGGTAAGGCTGGCAAAGTTGCCGAGACCGGCGGTTGCCTGGTAGGTGGCTTCTGCGCCCGTCAAGGTGCGCATGGTGGCCTGAGCGGAGCCTTCATTGGCTGCGCGACGTGAAGCTAAAAGATTGGGGATAGCGATAGCGGCGATAATACCGATAATCGCAACGACGATTAAAAGTTCGATCAACGAAAAGCCTTCTTGGCGTTTGGTAGTCATTCTGATTTCGTGCTCCTTAAGAGAAATAGGGGTTCAAAGTTTTTTCTCGCGCCACCGGCTTTTCTTCACGAAGTGATGCCGCGCAGAGCGCGAAGTGTCCGCGGCTCCTAACACAACCACTGTGCCAGTGTTGGAAACGTCAAAAATGGCAGGAAAATCAAAGGTTTGGGAGGATCAATGGTTTGTCTGAAGGTAGGCCTGACAAATTGCGGCAGCGACTGGATGACGCTTTCTGGCAGATATCAGAGGCTAAAGGGATGCTAAGTAAGGTCGCCAGCCCGGGCAGCAAACTCGGCATCGTCGTCTTCACGACGCCTGGGCGTTGGATCAGTTGACCGCCTCCGGGGTGTCGATTCGGGGCCGCGGCGTTCGTCACGCATCTGCGCCGTGAGGCCTCTGATACCGTGTTTATCTAACAAATGCCGTAACGACCTGACTGAAAGCTTTAGCAACTCAGCGGCGTTGGTCTGATTGCCGGCCGTACGCCGGAGAGCTTCGACTATGTAGGTCTTTTCAAGTTGGTCCAAATGCGCCGTCAAGTAAATGCCTTCGTCCGGGAACTCCATCGCTTCAGCAACGCGATACGGATTGTAGTTGGTGATCTTGTCCGGCAAACGCTCTGGCTGAATGGATTCTGCCGTCTCGAGAGCAACGGCTCGTTCGATCGTGTGTTCCAATTCGCGGACGTTCCCCGGCCATGAGTAGCGCTCCAATAGGACCATAGCCTTGTCGGTAATACCTAAATTACGGCCAGCAGATCCGCAGAATTTGGCAGCGAAATGCGTTGCCAGGTCTGCAATGTCTTCCGAACGTTCCCGGAGAGGTGGAAGCTCAATCGGTATGACCGAGATACGATAGTAAAGATCCTCCCTGAACGTTCCCTCTGAGACCATTCGAGCCAGATCTCTGTTGGTCGCCGCAATTACTCTTGTATCAACAAGAGTCTCTTCAGTAGCGCCAACGGGACGAACCTTACGCTCCTGCAGAACGCGTAGGAGCTTGACCTGCATTGCGGGCGACATCTCTCCTATCTCATCGAGGAAAATAGTTCCGCTGTTAGCTGCTTCGAAAAGTCCCTTTCGATTGGCATTTGCCCCGGTGAACGAGCCTTTCACGTAACCGAATAACTCTGATTCCAATAGAGTTTCGGTAAAGGCGCCGCAGTTAACGGACACAAAGGGTTTTTCGGCCCGTGGACCCATGTCATGTATGGCGCGTGCAACCAACTCCTTACCTGTACCCGACTCGCCGGTAACCAGCACCGTAGAGGGCACCTGGGCCACAGTCTCGATCATCTGGTAAAGCGAGAGCATTCTTTGACTGCGGCCGATAATATTTCCCAGTTTGCCGCGAGTCCTTTGACCCTGAATAAGAGTTTTGTTTTCTTCGAGAAGCGCATCCTTTTCTTTTATTAGCGAGATTTTTCTGAGAGCGCGCGCCACTGTCTCTTTTAGAAGAGCGTTATCGAAGGGCTTCTGGACGAAATCATAAGCACCCAGAAGGAATGCCTCACGAGCCGTATCGACGTTTGCGAATGCCGTCATCATGATTACTTCAACGTCGGGATTAAATTCGCGAGCCGCCCGCAGGAGATCAATACCTCCCATGTCAGGCATGCGAATATCGGAAAGTATGAGATCGGCCGGCTTCTCACGCAGGAGCTCCATTGCGATTTTGCCGTTCTCTGCAACACGGACAGTATGTCCTTCACGTTGAAAGAGGTGTGTCAGGAATTGGCGCATTCCTAGCTCGTCATCAACTATAAGCAAGTCAGCCATGATTTATTTCACTATTCGAATTATTTTCTGAGGTTGCGAAGGGTAACTCAACCATGATGGTCGTCCCCTGGCCTTCGCGACTACGCACATTGATTGTACCACCATGATCTCGAATGATTTGATAAACAATCGAGAGCCCCAGTCCAGTTCCGCCAGTTGTTGAGGAAAAAGGTTCAAATAAACGCTCGACCTGGTCGGGAGTCATGCCCCGCCCAGTATCGGAAAACGAGATCCGGATGCGATTATGTGAATTTTTTTCAAGGCTAGCCCTGAGGACACCGCCGTCAGGCATTGCCTGCAGAGCATTACGAGCTAGATTCCAAAAGACCTGCTTCAGCTGACCCTCATCGGCTTCCGCAAAGATTGCCTCATCGGGAAGTGCTTCTTCGACCTTCTGATCCGGACCGAGCTCCGGACTGTGACGCAATAAAGTAAACGTCTGATGCAGTAAGTCGCCAACATTTACCCGAGACGGGGTCAATGACCGCGGACGGGCGTAATTGAGGAAATCCGTGATGATTCGATTCAATCGATCAGACTCTCGAAGAATAATTTCCATCAATTCTGCCTGTGATGAATCACTTTCAACTTCGTCGCGCAACATTTGAATCGAACCTCGCATCGCTGCAAGGGGATTTCTAATTTCGTGCGCGATCGAGGCGGCCATTCTTCCAATAGCGGCCAATCGGTCCTGCCGGCGCGAAGTCTCTTCTAACGTTCGCACCTGTGTTAGATCCTGAAATGTAATCACCATTCCAGTAGTCTCACCGGTCTCGGAGAAAAGAGGTGAAACACCAAAACCCAATCGGAGCCGGACACCATCATAGGTTAAACAGTCGGCTTCAAATCGTGGGACCGTGGCCCCAGTCTTCGCTGCAGCCAAAGTGACTGCGATGTGCTCCTTCATATTGCCGAAAAGAATGGAAGCATCCTGACCGCGGATGTTGTCTTCGGAGAAGCCTGTGATTTCTTGAGCCGCAGCATTGAATGTGAAAATGTGGCCTTCAAGATCCGTCGTGACCAAACCCGAGCGAATCGACTCTACGATCCGTTCATGAAGAGCTCGCAAGTTGGCCAGGGACTGCGTTGCTGCCAGCAGCCGTACGTCAGACCTTGATTGACGTTCGGATAGCCGTGCTGAGAGGAGTCCAACTACCAGGAAGGCAACATCAAAGAGACCAACCGACTGGACAGTTTGAGCGAGCGAACCATCGATAAGTCCTCGTTGGTCGCCCCCGAAGATTACGGCCAACGCAGATGCGGTAAACAGCACCGCGCAGCCAACGGAGGTAACGAGTGCGTCTCGCGAGCCAAGAAAGACACCCGAGATTGCGATGACTAAAATGTATAACGCAATGTAAGGAGAATGGACGACATCTGAAGCCCAAACCAACCACGTTACCAAAAACACGTCGACCGCTATTTGCCCTTTAGCTTGAAGCGGAACATTGCGCGACAATCTTAAAACGATCGAGTAAACAATCGTCAGGCCTGCAACGGTTGCGAGGAGGATGACTCCTCTATTTGGGATTTGACGAGGAAAGGACTCGCGTGTCCAGACGAGACCCAGAATAAACAGTACTAGCGCGGTGAAGAGTCGACCGAGAATGAGCCATCCCAACCTCGAACTCGCACTTTTATCAGTTGAGTTGCTCTTGTCTGAGGACGGCATGTCGCGCCAAGACTATCATAATTTGCACTTTGCATTTGGTACTTTGTGCCTAGTATTTTGTTTTTGGTAGTTCCTGAAAAAGCCATTTTAGAGTTTTAGCGGTCGACCTTCATTCCAACAGAAAGCATTACCCACAGTTAAAGCATGCGGCGTCACCTAAACTTTCTAATCCCGTTCCTTGCAATCGGGGCCGTAATCGTTGTTGTCGTTTTCATTTTCAAACATAAGAAGCCAGCTCCAACCCCAATAGATTGGACCGCTATAATTTCAATAAAAGCTGGTAATGGAACACCTTCGGCAAAGGACGCCGCGCAACCTGCGGATGCAGGTTTCTCGGATCCTTTTGGACTGGCCATTGATGTTGCGGGCAATCTATTTGCAACGGATGGGGGTGAAAGCAATCGAGTACGAAAGATCGCAGCCGACGGAGTTGTGTCGACCCTGGCCGGCAGCACGGAAGGATATGCTGATGGACCTGGTTCCACTGCTCAATTCAACACTCCTTCTGGAGTTGCAATCGACGCGGCTGGCAACCTGTACGTGGCTGATACTGGAAATAACCGGATTCGAAAGATCTCGCGCGAAGGCCTGGTAACGACGCTGGCGGGTAACGGGCAATCCGGTTATGCAGATGGACCAGCTCTTTCTGCGAGCTTTGATGGACCAATTGGTGTCGCTGTGGACTCACGCGGGACCGTCTTCGTTGCCGATACCTACAACGATCGCATTCGGAAAATAGATCTGGATGGGCAGGTTTCGACTGTTGCAGGTGGCGGTGGGCCCGGTTTGGCAGATGGCATGAGCAAGGTGGCCATGTTTGACACTCCATCAGGGATAATCGTGACCACAGATGGAACGGTTGTCGTTGCTGACACAGGCAACAATTGTTTGCGAAGAATCCTACCGGATGGCCAGGTAAGCACACTGACCTATAGATCGAGCGGTGGGGAACCCTTTGAGTTACGAAAGCCCATCGGACTCGCCGCAACTCATGATGGCTTTTTATATCTCGCTGAGCTCGATCGCTCGCGTATCCTCCAGTTGTCACCTGATGGCGTTGCGAGAGAAGTCAGAGTTTTGACCTCAACCGATACTGCTGCTTCGATCAGCCAATCGACTGCCGTTGCACTTGCGCAAGATGGAACGCTTTATGTTGCTGACTCAGGCAATTACGTTATTAGAAAGTTGAGTCGCGACACAGCTGTGAATAATGATGCGTCAAAGCCTCAACCAGAATTGACGGCGGCAGCCCAGAAACTTATCCCAACTGTTACGCCGGAAACGCTAAGTCAACAAAATATGCTTTGGCCATTTGAGCCTCAGGGTAGTCCTCATGAGGTGGTCGCGACGATGGGTGAAGTGCGAGGGAGTTACGACTCGACTGACGGACGCGACCACTTACATAGTGGACTCGACATCTTTGGTCCATATGGGGAAGTGGCCCGATCTATTAGATCGGAAAAAGTGGCCAGTCCGATAGCAAACTGGGGTTTTGGAAATCTGGGAGAAGGTATTCGAGTTGGCTTAATCTCGTATATTCATATCAGAGTCGCGCGGGACAAGGACGAAAAGCTCTTTGATGATTCCAGGTTCATTGCAGTAAAGGGAGGTGATGGACAGGTCTCGAGAATTCGAGTTAAACGGGGCACCAGATTTAAACCAGGCGACGCTCTCGGTACAGTCAACAAGATGTATCACGTTCACTTGAATGTTGGCCCACCCGGCCGCGAGATCAATCCGTTATCTCTCGCTCCAGTGGGTTTTAGCGATCGGATAGCTCCGACCATTGAGAAGAATGGTATTGAACTCTTTGACGAGTCGGGGAAGCGTCTTGAAGAAAAGCGTGATGGACGATTGACTGTGAGAGGACGAGTTCGGATCGTCGTTGACGCTTTTGATAGAGCTGATATGAATAGTGATCGCCGCAAATTGGGTCTCTATAAGCTGGGCTATCAAGTCATCAGGGCGGATGGATCGCCGGCAGCAGGATTTGAACAACCCCGGATCAATCTACTCTTCAACCAATTGCCGCGTGACCCGAATGCGGTGAAGCTTGCATTTGCCTCAGAAAGTGGCATCACCGTTTACGGAAGCGCCACAACCAGGTTTCTATACGACATTACAAACATCGTCCGTGATGGTTATGACGCTCCTGGTGTGTGGAACACGTCCGAACTTCCACCCGGTGATTATTTGCTGAGGATTATCGCCGCTGATTTTTCCGGTAACGAGGCCCTCGCCGATAGGGACCTCCCAATCAGGCTAGCAAACTAAGACAGTTAGATCACAAAAAAAGACCCAGGCAGTGAGCGCTGCCTGGGTCGAACTGCCGCTGACCAGAAAATTAATGGCCCTGCGATAGCTTTCCGATAAGGGTAAACAACGGCAGATACATCGCAATAACAATCGAACCAATCGTAACGCCAAGGAACCCGATCAACAGCGGTTCCATCAATGTTAATAAATTTGCAATTGCGGCATCGACTTCTTGTTCATAGAAATCAGCGATCTTGCCAAGCATTGCATCAAGCGCGCCGGTTTGCTCACCGATACCGATCATCTGAGCAACCATACTCGGAAACACTTCCGTCGCTTTCAAGGGGTCGACGAAGCTTTCACCTCGCTCAACGCCAGCTCGAACCTTGAGAATCGCCTCCTCGATAATCACATTTCCTGAAGTGCGTGCGGTGATTTCCAGCGACTGGAGAATCGGGACACCAGACGATAACAGGGTTGAAAGAGTGCGCGAAAATCTGGCAACTGCGACTTTGCGGAGAATGTCGCCGATGATAGGCACTCTGAGCAGGATGCGATCGATATTTCGCCTGCCATTCGGAGTCCTGTAATAGAAACGAAGCGCCAGCACTGAACCGATGATGCCTGCCAGCACCGAGAGTCCACCCCAACTCGCCAGGAAATCGCTTATTCCTACCACGATGCGTGTAGGTAATGGCAACTGTTCGCCTGGTCCTAGCAAGCCGAGAAAGATGTTTTGAAATTGCGGGATAACGACCACCATGATTACGGCAATCGCGCCAATGGCCATGATGATAACCGCGGACGGATAGATCATGGCGGAGATCACGTCGCGCTTCAACTTGACGATCTTTTCGATAAACGTGGACAGTCTCTGCAAGATCAGATCGAGAATACCGCCAGTCTCACCTGCTTCAACCATGTTCGTGTAAAGCTGATCGAAGACCTTTCGGTGCCGAGCCATGGCTGCCGCGAGAGTCGAACCCTCTTCAACATCCTGACGGACCTGCATGAGAGTTTGTTGAAAGTATTTATTGTCCTGCTGCTGAGCGAGAATATCGAGACACTGCACCAGAGGCAGACCCGCGTCGATCATTACTGAGAACTGACGTGTAAAGAGCGACAAATCCTTGGCCTTTACTTTCTTGCGTCCGCCAATCTTAGGGATGCCGATTTCGCGCCCCTTCTCTTTAACAGAGGTCAGCGTAACTTGTTCACGTCGCAATATCTGTCGCAGTGCTTCGCGGTTGTCGGCGACGCGTTCACCAACGACGGTTTCGTTTAACCGGTTACGACCTTTGAAGACATAAGTAGGCATAGCAGCGAACTCCAGCAGTTACAACTTAGCGATTAGCGGTTGGCCTAGAACCAACCGGTCGGGGTTGAGCGTAGGGGCTTGGATGTTTTCCACCACTTGGACCACCAGCTCCGCCTCCAGTGTTTAAGCCGGCACCTCGGTCTATCAACTCTCGTAACTCATCAACGTTCGACGAGCGTTGCAATGCAGTGTCGAGAGATATCTGCCGTTTGTGGTACAGGGTAGCGAGTGCCTGATTGAAAGTCTGCATTCCGTGCTTGTCCTGACCGGTCTGCATCATCGAGTAGATCTGGTGAACTTTATCTTCGCGGATGAGATTTCGGATGGCGCCATTTGGAACAAGGATTTCGAGCGCCATTGCACGTCCTCGACCCTCAGCACGCGGTAACAATGCCTGGCAAAGAATGCCTTCGAGCACGAGCGAAAGCTGAGCGCGAATTTGTGCCTGTTGGTCCGCCGGAAATACGTCGATGATACGGTTGATGGTTGAGGAAGCTGAGTTGGTGTGGAGCGTCGCTAGGGTAAGGTGGCCCGTTTCAGCGATACGTAAGGCAGACTCGATCGTTTCCAGGTCGCGCATTTCGCCGACCAGGACGACGTCGGGATCCTGTCGTAGAGCGGTACGAAGAGCCGAAGCAAATCCATGAGTATCGGCATTGACTTCGCGTTGATTGATCAAGCACCCCTTATGGTTGTGAAGAAACTCAATTGGGTCTTCGATAGTAAGAATGTGCTCGTGTCGATCCCGATTAATCTTGTCGATCATCGCTGCCAATGTTGTCGATTTACCGGAACCAGTTGGTCCGGTAACCAGGATTAGACCACGTGGCTTATCGCATAACTGCTTCACAACAGCCGGGAGGCCTAAATCTTCGAAGGCTTTGATTTCATAGGGAATGGCACGAAACACCGCCCCGACCGCGCCTCGCTGATTGAACAGGTTTGCGCGAAATCTCGAAAGTCCCTTCACACCGAAAGAGAAATCGAGTTCCAGGTTTTCTTCAAAGCGATGTTTCTGTGCGTCAGTCAAAACGGAATATGCAAGTTGTTTTGTATCGGCTGACGTCAGGACCCGATAACTCTCCAGGGGCCTGAGGTGACCGTCAACTCGTACCTGAGGTGGCGAACCCGTTGTGATGTGGAGGTCCGAACCGCCGAGTTCGGAAAGCTTTCTCAGCAGTTCGGACAATGATATTTGCGGAACGCTTTCGTTCAGTCGCATCTAAAACTTCTCCTGGTGAAGTGTTAAGGACATGCTGTTATTTCGACTGAGCTCTGGCCCGCAAAGAAGCAATGAAACGTTCCGCTTCGGTTGACATGCGATCTGCAAACTCAATCGGTGCATCGGTCGTAAGTCCATAAATCCGACCATCTGCTTCCGTAAAGTAAAAAGTCCAGGCCTTCTCAGGCGAGTTAACGTCCTTTGGAGTGCGAGCCGTCACTACAAATACTCGGGCTCCATCAATCTCCTGGACGAAGTCATTGGTAACCCAGCCACCGGCTACCAGCATTTTGTCGATCACAATCCGGCGCAAGTCTGACATCTGTGTTCCCGCTAGCATCTTGCTTTCTTCGCGTGATGTTAGAAACGCTGGATTCGGTCTGCTCAAGGCAACTACTGCAAGCTTCATTTGACCCGGTAATTTCACTGTTGGAAGCTTCGCGGTTGCTTTGTTTTCTGCTTTAGGCGCGCTGCGATTGAGCTCAGGCGGTGCACCTAATCCAGGCGACGTCAGACCCGTGTTCGCGCTGTATTCAGGACCGTTTGACTCCGGTACTGAAAGGGGCGTACCCACTGTCAGACCGGCGAGCGAGATGTTATTTGCAACGCTTAGTAACCTCTGTCGGTGTGCAAGTTCCGCCGCCGCTCGTTTCTTTCGTAAGCGGGCCCGGTATCGTCTCCACCATGCTCTTGAGCGATAGCGATGAGGGCTGAATTGGCCAACCTGAGCACTCTGTCTTACTCCGTGTGCTGAGTTGGTGAAGGGCAACATGACTCCTACTGAAAGCAGCAGTATCAGTGATATTGCAGTTGTTCGTAACATACCGTTCCTCCTCAACTAGGCGACCGTTTCTCTAACTACTTCCTCGATAGTTGTCACGCCAGCGCGAATCTTGTGCAGTCCCGATTCACGAAGTGTGATCATTCCGTCTTCAATCGCCTTCTTCCTAAGTTCAAGTGCAGAAGCGCCGATTAGAATCAACTCGCGAATTTCATCGGTTACTTCCATCACTTCGTAAAGACCAATTCGTCCTTTGTAACCAGTGTTATTACAGGTGGTGCAACCCTTGCCCTTGTAAGTCTTGAGCGCTTTTGCTTCTTCCGCAGAAAATCCAACTTCGATCAGTGCTTCTGCCGGAGTTTGTTGTTCCTGTTTGCATTGACTACAAACACGACGGATTAGTCGTTGTGCCTGAATGAGGTTCACGCTGGTAGCAACGAGAAAGGGCTCGATACCCATGTTCATAAGGCGGGAAATGGTAGAGGGGGCATCGTTAGTGTGGAGGGTGGAAAGAACAAGGTGACCGGTGAGAGCGGCTTTGATGCCAATTTCAGCAGTTTCAAAGTCGCGGATTTCACCGACCAGAATGATGTTGGGGTCCTGACGAAGGAAAGAACGAAGCGCGGCGGCAAAGTTCAGGCCGATCTGTTCTTTCATCTGCACCTGGTTGATACCCATCAGGTTAAATTCAACCGGGTCTTCCGCCGTCATAATGTTTGTGTCAACGGTATTCAGCGATTGCAGCGCCGAATAGAGAGTGTTCGTCTTACCACTTCCCGTTGGTCCAGTAACCAGGACCATCCCGTAGGGCTTGCTTATGTTGCGGCGGAACTTTTCTAAAGACTCGGGCTCGAATCCCAGTTTGGTCATGTCGAGCATGAGGTTCTGTTTGTCCAGCAAGCGGAGCACTACTTTTTCGCCGAACAAGGTAGGAAGAGTCGAAACGCGAAAATCGAGTTCTCGGGAGCGAGAATCGACTTTTACTTTAATTTTGATGCGACCGTCTTGAGGTAGTCGTTTCTCGGAGATATCGAGTTTCGACATGATCTTGATGCGTGAGATCAACGCATCTCTGAGTTTGAGTGGCGGGTGCATTACATCGTAGAGGACACCGTCGATTCGGAATCGGATGCGAAGTTCCTTTTCGTAGGGTTCGACGTGGATATCTGAGGCCCCACGTCGTAAAGAATCGACGAGCAATACGTTGACGAGCCGAACCACAGGCGCGTCTTCGCTCATTCGGGACAGTGCAGCGAGATCTATCTCTTCGTTGTCTTCGAGAACCTGAACTGCGTCATCATCGGTAGTGTCGAAGTCGAGACTGTCGAGTGAAACAAGGTCGTCGTGAGTGATTCCGCCGTTATGCCCATTGGATCCGTTGGCAGCTTTTACGGCGGCCACTTCGTCAACTGTTCCCGAAAGCTCAATTTCGCGGGAACTTCCGTAGTATTTGGCAATTGCGTGCTGAACGCTGCCTTCGGCGACGACTACGGGCTCAACGTTCAAACCCGTCATAAATTTCACGTCGTCGAGAGCGAATACGTTCGTAGGATCAACCATCGCAAGTGTGAGCGTGGCTCCAACGCGAGAGAGGGGAAGAACGGAGTGTTTTTGAGCAACCTCTTGAGGAATGAGACGCAATACAGACTGGTCTATGTTGAAGAGATCGAGGTTTACTGAAGGTATGCCGTATTGCCGTGAGAGGACGGCAGTGATCATATCGTCACTAACCAGCCCTAGCTTTACGAGATTGAAACCGAGTCGACCGCCGTGTTCTCGCTGGTAGTCGAGGGCCTCTCTCAGATGCTGAGGGCTAATCAGATTTTCACGTACGAGAATTTCGCCTAGTTTGGCTGACATGCGTTGATTGTTTCGCCCGGTATTTCTGGCTGGAAGAGAAGCGATCTGGGGCCGAAGGTATGATCTCTAAACCCTCACGATGCGTGCTAAACATCGTTGCACACTCATAGTACAGTTTGAACAGAAATAGTGTCAACAAGATTTCCAGAAGAAATAGTGCGAAAACTCACTAATATTAGCCTTGGTGGGATTTAAGGATTTTGGGGAGGCGAAGATCGGAAGCAGGGGCGCAAAAGGGCACGCCATTTAAGAACTTACGGGCTAAAGCAAAAGCCGCTGGCGACATGTGCGCCGGCGGCTTTTGCGGTCTTGGATGAAATGAGGTTAAGGCCGTTTGCGTCGGGTCGCTGGAGTTGATTTCTCTGGAACGACCTTTTCGGTGCTCTTTAGCTCAGCCAGGATGGCTTTCGCATCTGCCTTGTAAGCATGCGTATCGGGTGCGACGTCTACGAAGTGCTGTAGGTAATTCGCAGCATCCTGGAACTTGGCCTTATCGCCTAGCGCAAACAGTGACAAGCCAGCGCCAAGATTGGCGTCAGCATTATCTGGTTGAGCAGTCACGACACTCTGAAACTCAGCAAAAGCTTTTTCTGGAGCGCCCGCGTCCATCAGCATCTGTGCCGCATCTAGCTGCGCCTTGAGCTTCTTCGCCGGATCTGTTTCTGCTGCGATGTAGTCTTTGAATGCCGCCAGACCTTCGTCAGCCTTCGATGGATCCGTTTTACTTACGTACAAGCGCATCGACTCAATGTTTGTCACCATCGCGGCGTTCTTGTTGGCTGTGTACCTGGTTAACTCGGTCGGGTCAGTCGGCTGTGGCTGGGCTTTAATCAAGCCGACAGCTTTGGTAGAGGCCTCCGCTGCACCCTTAAAGTCCGCTTTAGCTAGATCCAACGCCTGCGTTTTGGACGCGTCATCCAGGTCCTTGCTGCGGACAGTGGAGTTATAACGCTCTACTCCCCGGCCTTTTAACGCTGCTGCTTTGTTCGTCAGTAGTGCCGGTTGTTCCGCGTCCGCCACCAAGCCTTCATCAAACTGCGTGATAGCGTCGGTATATTTTTGTATTGCCTCCGCAGTGTTGTTCGCCTTTGATGCCGCAGTGGCTGCTATCAAAGCATCGTTGCCAGACTTAAAAGTTCGAGCGACGGTGGCGTTAGCTGCTTCAATCTTCTTATTGCTTTCTTCGATTTCCTTATTCTTCTTAAGCAATTCTTCTCGCTTTGCCTTGTCAGCGGCACTTTCAGTATTAGCGCCGCCACTACCTCCTTCAGCTGGCGCACTCGTCACCTTCACGGATTTGATTTCGTCGATGGTTAATCTTTTTCCGTTCCCCGGCATCACTACGATCTCGCAGTCAATGTCTTGGCCGACTCTAAAACCGTTAACAAAATTGGGTGAAGCTGTTGGATGGCTCGCCGCTATCGTGTAGATACCTACAAATGGAAGCCCCGCGAAAACAAACTCGCCTTTCTTATTTGTCTTCGTATTGTATTTGGCGTTGACGTCGGTTCTGAACACGTCAATCTGGGCGTCTGGAAGAGGAACCTTTTTGCCGTCGGCCTGCATATAGACATGACCTCGCAGCTCGCCGACCTGAGCAAAGGTTGGAACGGCAGAAACTGTTCCGGCGAGGACCATGAGAACTAATCCAAGAAGATATTTACGAATCATTTACTGATTCCTCCAATAAAGGTGCCGGCGGTCTGACGCCGAGATAGAGGCTTAGGATGCGTTGACATCCGTTTCTGGTTGTTAAAAAGTTTGCCACTGAGAAGCGCTCTAAACTTAATAAGCAAGCCGCTTAGTGTCAAGCAGATAGGGGATAGGATCGACCATTTCAGCTTCGCGAAATGCTCTCAGTCTGAGGGCGCAGGAATCACACTCCCCACATGCTTTTTCAGATTCGCGATAACAGGACCAAGTCAGGTTTAAGGGAGCACCGAGATCAACACCTACGCGTACGATCTCGGATTTCTTCATTCTGATCACGGGTGTTCTTATCTCAATCTTAGTATCAGGTTTGGTTCCAATGTTTATGACGGTCTGAAAGGCTGAATAGAATTCTGGCCGGCAGTCGGGATAACCAGACGAGTCCTCAGCAACTGCTCCGATATAAATTCGACTCGCACCAATCACTTCTGCCCAACTTGTAGCCGCGGCGAGCAGATGAGCGTTTCGAAAAGGCACGTAACTGGACGGGATCGTTTTCGAGTTTATATCAGCCTCAGTCACGGGGATTGTCGCATCCGTAAGAGATGAGCCTCCAATTCTCGCCAGGTGCTCGAGCGAGATTACAAGTCGCTGATCAACCCGGAAATAGTCAGCTAAGTCCTCGAATGACCGCCTTTCTCTATCAGCAGTCCGTTGACCATAGGAAGCATGAAGAAAGGCGAGTTCATCATTTTCACTCGCGGCGATAGCCACTGTAACGCATGAATCCATACCGCCGGATACGAGACAAACGGCAAGGTTCGAATCTTCAGTGGTACTAACCGGTACTGCTTCTGTTAATTCTTCAGTGCCACCCATCAAACACCCTTGACGTCAGGTCCCCAAATATATTTGTGAAGTTGCAGTTGCATTCGAACATTCAGTCCGCTCGACGCGATTAATTCAGCTAGTTCTCGCAAGTTACACTGACCCCAGACAGGCGATATCAGAATCGACGAGGCGCGGTTTTCCAGGTCATAGTCGCTAATGATCTTCTTTGCGTAGTGCCAGTCGTCAGCGTTCGCAACAACGAACTTTACTTCGTCGCGGTCCTTTCGCAACCTTGGCAAATTGGACCAGTCATTCCGAGCCTCCTCGCCTGACGCGGGGCATTTAACGTCGAGAATAATTTTGGCGCGTTGGTCCACGTCTGCGGTCGATACGTAATTACCTGTTTCGATCAGGACCTCAAATCCTTCATCGCATAATCGAGTTATCAGAGAGAACGCTTCTTTTTGTGCGAGCGGCTCACCGCCCGTGACCTCGACCAATTTGCAATCAAACCTTCTAATCCGTTCCAGCACCTCTTCTATTGACATCGAGCTGCCGCCGGTAAACGTGTACTCGCTATCGCACCAAACGCAGCGCATGGGACAGCCCGTCAGGCGGATGAACGAGCACGGCCGTCCCGCATGGGTTGATTCACCCTGGATTGAGCGAAAAATTTCTGTAACACGCAGCATTGATGTTGGTAACAGGTCGATTCGAATCTAGCTCAGGTAGTATCAACTGGTCAAAAGTGCGAATTCCTTCAGCTCAAGCATCACCCTAAGCCGGGTAGCGGCATCAAAGTCTGTTCTCGGGCTAAAGAGAATCATGATCCGCCCGTGGATTTGAAAATTCTTAAATGAAACAGGCTACGAAGAGAGATTACGCTGAGACGAAACCAAAGTAACCGGTAACCTCGTGATAGGATAATTTTGGTTGGTATCCCCTGTGACCGACAGAACCGAAGAGATTAAGAGACTGGTCAAACTTGGCGCGACGAGTTTGCTTTCGCGCGCCCAGGATAATCGGTCGATCAAGCTCGACAACCTGTGTCCACGCGTAGCATCAGCCGTGGAAAAGTATCTCCTGCGCGACGATCCTCGATGTTCAGCGCGCGACATTCAACAGTTTATTGACACCCTTCAAGCTGACGACCTGTGCCTCATTCTTGCCTGTGAACAATCCGACGAAAGAGCCTGGACGGATCTTGTCGAGCGGTTTACTGCAACGGTGCGCTCGGCAGCGCGGTCAGCCAGCTCAAACGAAGACACTGCGGAAGACCTGGTCCAATCAATCTGGGCTGAGCTTTATGGATTGCGAACGAAGGAAGACGGCAAACGAGCAAGCAAGTTAGCGTACTACTCGGGCCGCGGCTCACTCGCAGGTTGGTTGCGAGCTGTCGTGGCCCAACTTGCAGTCGATTCTTTCCGAAAACAGTCGCGTCTGGTCCAGGCAGAGGAAGATACCGAATTGGATCGCATGGCACACGAAGTGTCGCTTGGAGAAGGACAAGTCGCACTAACCGCAGCAACTCCGAACCCTGAAGAGACGATAACCAACAAACTGACTCACGCACAGCTCGATGACGCCCTCAGTCAGTCGGTTAAAGGTCTCGGTCCGGAGGATCGGCTGCTGGTAAAACTTTATTATTTTGACAACCTCAAGTTGCGAGAGGCGGGTGCAGTGATGGGAGTTCACGAGGCCACTGCCAGTCGCCGATTGAGCAAAATTCACAATGAATTGCGCAAGCGCGTCAGCGAGATTCTGATCGAGGAGAAAGGATGGACGAAAGCAGAAACCGAGCGATCCTTTGCAGAAGCAGCGCAGCATCTTGACAGTGATCTCGGAATACTCTTGCGGAATGAGGGCATTTCATAACAGTGTTGCAATTGAAGTGGGAGCTTTTGGGTGCAAGGATTTGCTGGTAAGTTCGTTCTTCAGATGGCGATTTTCAGGTAATGAAAGAAGAAATTAACAACGAAATGGACGTTCTGCTTCGCAGCTTAAGACGGCGAGACGGTGAATCCCGGCTTAACGATGAGAATAGTTCAGCGTCAGATCACCTGGACGTCGACGAGTTGAACGCCTACGCGGAAAATGCCCTCCCTGAAAAGAGTCGGCTGCGATATACCGAGCATCTGGCGGAATGTACGCGGTGCCGAGGGCTGGTTACACAACTGTCGCAATCATCAGGTTCAGAATTGCCGCGGACCGAGAAAACTCAGACCTCATGGGTGGCTACACTTCTTGCAAAGTTTCTTTCGCCTTTTACCTTGCGTTTTGCACTGCCAACCTTAGCCGCAATCGGCCTTGCTGCGATAGGGCTGATAGTTTTGCGGCGTGAACCGGCGGCAAGACTTACGGCTGACATGAAACAACAGCCAGTCGTAGAAAAATCTCACCCGAATTCCGGTTTCCAGGACGGTTCTGTAAGCTCCGAATCACCATCGCAACCTACTATTCAGGAGGGGAAAGTTGCAGTGCGTCCGACCGAACTCAACGCACAAAACAAAGCAAGTGACAGTATCGAGACGCCTCAAAGCAAAGCAGCGCCAAGCGAAACACAATCTAAGGACCAGCCTGCTGTTTTCGGTAGTCTTGCGGGCGCCGCACCGGCTCCCACCGTTGCTCAACCCCAGGAGGTGGCAAAGGTTGATGATCTGGAGCGCCGGCAGAATGAAAACCTGAAGAAGCATAAGGAGGAAGAAGAGGCTAGGGACAAAGCAGCTGCTGCCAAAGAACCGGAGGCTGCTCGAGGTCGAAGAGTTGATGATCAGAAAGCGTCAGCGCCTGCGGCTCGTACCGGTGCAGTCAGCGGTGCTTACCAGACAAGCCCAGGCGTCGCTACTTTGTCGTCGGAGCGCAAGCGTGAAGGTGACGCCGATGCAAATGAAGCGTCGAAGAATGAGACTGAAACGAAAACTGTGGCTGGCCGACAGTTTCGGAAACGCGGAAACCTTTGGATGGATACTGCTTACAACTCTTCAATGTCAACCCTTACCCTGAATCGAGGTTCGGAGAGTTACCGATCGCTCGTTGCTGACGAACCCGCAATTCGGACGATCGCCGATTCGTTAGACGGCGAGGTTATTATCGTATGGAAGGGGAAAGCCTACCGAATTCGATGAGCTCTCAAGAAACCAGATCTTCCTTATTATGGATTGAAATGGGATTACGGCTGGCGACTGACGTGCCGAACTAACGTCGAAATTGATACGTATCAAATGATAATTGATAGTGTTCCTGCTCAGGTGCTTAAGCTTGCCCAAGTAGTGTATGGTTTAGCGGTTGGAGGTCCTTATGTATTGTCCATCATGCGGGAATCAAAATGTCGTCGAGCTAAATTACTGTAATCGATGCGGAGCGAACCTGACCCAGCCAACGGTTTCAACGCCGACTGTTATTACCGAGCCACCAAAATTAGTCCTTCCCAGTATCGTGTTGGGCATCACGATCCTCGGCGGCTTGAGCATAATTATTAATGGCGCCATAGCTCTGGCGATGCGGGGCGTTGTCTCAGTCGCAATAGTATTCATGGTCCTGGGTGCCGTAGCGACGCTATTTGGTTGTACCTCGCTGATGATTCGCTTTTGGACCAACCTGTTGATGCTCAGTCGTGGGGTATCAACTCCGCAATTTCCAAGGCCAACGGCAGTAGACCGGACCGCCATTCCTCAGCCATTTGCGCGGATGGACGCCATCCCGAGCGTAACAGAAAATACAACCCGAACATTCAGTCCGGTTTATACTCCGCCTCAAGAAAGAGAACCAAGATAGAAAAACTTTAAGGGACCTCTCCACATACATATGACTTCTGCCGACCTTGTTGTCCGCCGTATCATCAATATCGCACTCATCTCCGCAACCTTTTTTGCTAACCAACAGCCAGTAGTTCCTCAATCACCCAGGTCAGCATCAACAAACAGAACCGTCGCTCGCAATCGCACGATCGCGAGTATCGTTCGAGAAATTGACGCCGGGAATATCGAGCGCACTATCCGTCAGTTGGTCTCGTTTGGCACCCGAAATACTTTGTCTGAGCAGAACGATCCCAAGCGCGGTGTTGGTGCGGCTCGCGATTGGCTTTACGCCGAGTTTCTAAAGGCGGCGGCTGCGTCGAACGGAAGAATGACTGTTGAGAAACAATCGTTCGAACAACCGAAGGCGGCTCGCGTACCAGAACCGACAATGTTGACGAATGTAGTGGCGACACTCAGGGGTACACAGCCTCAATCAGCTGATCGCATTTACGTCGTAAGTGGTCACTACGATTCGATGTGTAACAGCCCAACCGATGCGAAGTGCGACGCTCCCGGCGCGAACGATGATGCATCGGGAACCGCAGCCGTGCTTGAGATGGCTCGCGTGATGGCCAAATATGAATTTGATGCGACCCTCGTCTTCGTCGCCGTGGCTGGTGAGGAACAAGGTTTATTAGGGTCAACCTATCTCGCTGAACAAGCCAAGCAAAAGAACTGGAATGTCGATGCGATGTTCACGAACGACATTGTTGGCAACACACTTGGCGGAAATGGAGTGAGAGATCGAACGACGCTCCGTGTATTTAGTGAGGGTGTTCCATCAAGTGAGACTCCGGCCGAGGCAAACACGAGACGTAGTGTCGGTGGTGAGAACGACTCTGCATCGCGTCAACTCGCCAGGTTTATCAAGGAGACTTCAGACGTTTATGTCTCCCAGATGAAAGTCACCTTGATATATAGACGCGATCGTTACTTGCGCGGAGGCGATCACATTCCGTTCCTTGAACGCGGATACCCAGCGGTTAGATTCACTGAACCTAACGAAGAGTTTCGTCACCAACATCAGAACGTCAGGATTGAAAATGGCGTCCAGTATGGAGACTTACCGGAGTTTGTCGATTTTGCCTATATAGCGAATGTCGCGCGAGTGAATGCGGCTTCGCTCGGGATGCTGGCTTATGCGCCGGCCCGGCCAAAAGGGGTTGTGATACTAACAACGCGATTAACGAATGACACCGACCTTAAGTGGGATGCCAACACGGAACCCGATCTGGCCGGCTACGAAATTGTTTGGCGAGACACAACCTCGCCTGTGTGGACCAATTCAAAGTTTGTCGGCAACGTAACCACGTTTACAGTGAAGGGAATGTCAAAAGATAACTACTTCTTCGGAATACGTGCGATTGATAAAGACGGCAATCGCAGTCAGGTAACCTATCCGCGTCCGAGCGGCCGCACCGCTCCCGCTGTTACGAGTCCAGGCACAACCTCTAAATAAGCTCTCATTCACCGTAGGCTATTGCCGATGGTGTTCTTCCTGAATTCAGGCTCAAAGCTTATCCCGAAGGTATTTACTCGGTTTTTTATAAACCAAATTCGAGGTGAGGCCGTCTAACGGAGAGGTTGAAACTTTTGGGCTTCCAGAACGATCTCCTGAAGAAGACACATTTACGGTGGTGTTGTTTTATGAAAAGTTCGAGGTTTTCGAGTTCCCGGGTTCCTATCGTTCGCAAAGTGTTAACACTTTGCGCGTTATGTTCGCTTGTGATTGGCTCTCTTGGCGGCTCGCTCACGTCGCTGGCGGATGGTAAGAAAAAATCAGTAAGACTGACTGAAGACCAGCGAATCACTCACGTACTGAACCGGCTCGGGTTTGGTGCACGACCGGGTGACCTCGACCGAGTCAAGTCAATGGGCCTCGAAAACTACATCAATCAACAATTAGACCCTGAAAAGATCGCTGACCCATTAGCTGAAGACAAAGTGGCTAGTCTGTCGTCATTAAATATGACGACGGCTCAGTTATACGAGAAGTATCCACAGCCTGGTCAGTTACTACGGCAACTCCAGGCCCGTGGCGTATTGCCGGCAGACCTGTCCGAGGCTCGCCAGAATCGAACTAAAGCAAATGCTCCCGCGGGTGAGATGGCCACCGCCGAGATGTCCGCTCAGCCTGCCGGCAAACCAACCCCTGCACCAGTAAGTCCTCAGGATGATCCAAAGTATCGACAGGCGATTCGTGATTACTACCTGAAGAACGGTTTGGAGCAGCCCCAACGTATTGTTGCTGAGCTTCAAGCCTCGAGGATTCTTCGTGCGGTTTACAGCGAACGACAATTGCAGGAAGTGATGGTTGATTTCTGGTCCAATCATTTCAACGTCTTTTCTGGCAAGGGAGCCGACCGGTGGTTGTTGCCCGGTTACGACCGCGACACGATTAGACCAAACGCTCTCGGTAAATTTTCAACACTGCTTGAAGCGACTGCCAAGAGCCCCGCGATGTTGTTTTACCTCGACAACTTTCAGAGTGTTTCACCAAATGCAAATAGACCAAATGCCGGCCGGCCAAGGCAGGGTCTGGGAGCGATATTGCGCGGTGGGGCGATTCTTCGACCACAACAACGACAAACAAATCCAGCACCTCAACGTCCCGCTGCACAATCGCGCAGAGGGATCAACGAGAATTACGCGCGTGAATTAATGGAGCTGCATACTCTCGGAGTCGATGGCGGCTATACCCAGAAAGACGTACAGGAAGTGGCCCGTTGTTTTACGGGATGGACCATCTTTCAGCCGCGCGGCGCTGGTGCCGCGGCGAACGCCTTACTCGGTGATGCCGCCAAAAACAACGCGGGAACTTTCTACTTCAATCCGCGCACACATGACGATGGTGAGAAGGTCGTGCTGGGTCACAAGATCCCGTCTGGTGGCGGAATTAAGGATGGACTGATGGTGCTCGATATACTCGCCCATCATCCATCTACAGCAAAGTTTGTAGCGACGAAGTTGGTTCGCCATTTTGTTTCAGATGAACCGCCGGCAAAACTGGTCGACCGGGTGGCCACAGCTTTCTCGAGAAGCGATGGTGATATTCGAGAGACTTTAAAAGCAATCTTCTTCTCGCCTGAATTCAATTCGCCTGAAGCTTATCGCGCGAAAATTAAGCGACCATTTGAGTTGGTGGTCAGCGCAATAAGAACACTCGGAGCGGACACCAATGGTGGTCCAGGTACGCACCAATGGATCGCCCGTATGGGTGAACCGCTTTATGGGTTTCAAACACCGAACGGATATTCAGACGCGGCTGAAAGTTGGGTGAATACCGGCGGACTGTTGGAGAGAATGAACTTCGGACTCGCCCTCGCGAGTAATCGTGTTCAAGGCACAAAAGTCGATTTGAAAAAGTTGACCTCAGAAAGCGGAGCGGCCGATAAAAATCAGTTACTGGAGCAGGCGTTAAAAACGATTCTGGCCGGTGACATCTCGCCTGAGACAAGAACCGCCCTGGTTAAGCAGGTCGATCAGCCTGCCGTGGTAAGTCTGCTCGCTGCGCCAAATCGGCCCGAGCAGTCATCAGAAATGACCGCACAGATAAATGGACCAAGGGCGCAGCGTCCGCGGGTAGACGCAAACGTGAACGACCCGGTAACTAAAACTGTTGGTCTCATTTTGGGCACTCCAGAGTTTCAAAGGCAGTAAGGAATAGAAAAATGAATCGCAGATTTTTCCTTAAGTCGGGCAGCGTGGCTTTGGCGAGTGTTGGTGTTGGACTGTCGGCACCGGGGTTTCTTGAACGGGCCCTGTCACAGACAGGAAAGAGTGGTCGGAGGAAGACCTTAATTGCGATTTTTCAGCGTGGTGCTGTGGATGGTCTAAATGTGGTGGTTCCTTACGGCGAGTCGCCCTACTACGATCTGCGTCCCAGTATTTCGATTCCTAAACCGGGCGCTACTGATGGCGCAATCGATCTCGACGGCTTTTTTGGACTCCACCCTTCGTTATCTCCTTTTAAGCATTTATTTGATTCGCAACGGCTGGCGATTATTCATGCTTCAGGCTCGCCGAATAGTACACGGTCGCATTTCGACGCCCAGGACTATATGGAATCCGGAACTCCTGGGGTGAAATCGACAAGTGACGGTTGGCTCAATAGATATTTGCAAGCTAAGAAAGAGTCAGAGCGTTCGCTGTTCCGGGCGGTTTCAATGACGCAAACAACCCCTCGAGTGCTGCAAGGCCGGGCGCCGACGATTTCGATGTCGAACCTGAATGATTTTGCGATTCGGGCCGGCAAGTCATCGTCAGACTTACAGGGAGGTTTCGAGGCGATTTATGCTCGCGAAACGAACGATCGCCTCGCTGACATGGGTCGCGAGACTTTTGAGGCCGTCAACTATTTGAAAAAGCTCAATCCCGCTCAATACAAGCCGGCAAATGGCGCCGAATATCCGCGCACCCCATTCGGTAACTCGTTGTTGCAGATTGCGCAATTGATAAAAGCAGGGGTCGGTCTTGAAATAGCATTCACCGATATCGGTGGTTGGGACACTCACGTGAATGAAGGGAATTCGCGTGGTCAGCTCGGGAACTTACTGCAGCAATTTGGCGCGGGCATTTCCGCACTCTACCGGGACCTGGGCCAACAGATGGACGATGTCGTCATTTTAACGATGTCGGAGTTTGGTCGCACTGCGCGCGAGAATGGTAATCGCGGAACCGACCACGGTCATGCAAATGCGATGTTTGTCCTCGGCAATAGTGTTCGTGGCGGCAACGTTTACGGTAAGTGGCCCGGGCTTAAAAACGATCAGCTAAACGAAGGGCGAGACCTGGCGTTGACTACTGACTTCCGTGACGTCTTCGGCGAGATTGCTGCTCGTCATCTCGGCGCAGCTAACGTGCAATCAATCTTCCCCGGCTACACCCTAACTCCCACAAACTTTAAGAATTTTCTCTAACCTTGGAGTGCGACGGCCCGGCGTCGCTTTTCAAGCCCCTCGCGATTCAGCTCCCTCGCTAAAAATAGGTGGCTATCAAATCAGAGCGAACTAGTTCTGATCACGATGAACCTATATAACAAAGCGCCGCCGGGCCGGCGCACTCCAAAGATTTATCGTTTGTCGACTCGAGCCCAGCGCTTGAGAAGAGTGACGCAGAGTTTTAAAATCGGCGCTGCTGAGAGCATTGAGAATTCAAGTGATTCAGCGCTTTGAAGTGGCGCGTTCTTTTCAAAGTCCAAAGTCCAGAGCCCAAAGCCCAACGCTACCAGCCGACGCGGCCGAAGCGATTGATGAGGTAAAGCATGATTCCCGCAATTACCGACACTGTAACAGCGAGCGCGAAGGCTTCGTTGTCTCGCCCAGCCTGAACTGCATCATAAATCGCGACCGAAGCGGTTTGAGTTTTACCCGGAATGTTGCCCGCAATCATTATCGTGACGCCAAAATCGCCGAGAGCCCGCGCAAATGCGAGCGCCGTTGCCGCCAATACTCCTTTTGAGGCTAACGGCAGTGTCACTCGAAAAAAGATCGATCGGTTATTCAGTCCCAACGTTCGAGCTGCAGCCTCGAGTTCTGAATCAACTCCTTCAAACGCAGCCCGCAGACTCTTGGTAACAAGTGGCAGCGCGTGAATCGTTGCGGCGATGATCGCAGCCGTGACCGTAAAGGTCAGCCGGATACCCATTGTCCTGTAGAGAAATCCGCCAACCGCTGATCGAGTCCCGAGTAGGACCAGCAAGTAATATCCAAGCACCGTCGGCGGCAAAACCAGTGGCAAGGTTACAATCGCATCGACCACATTTCGACCGGGGAAGCGTTTACGCGCCAACAGCCATGCCAGGCCTGAACCGGCAACGAGCGCGATCAAGGTGGCAGCGGTTGCGACCGCAAATGAGAGTCTGATTGGGAACCAGTTGATCATTCTGCGTGCATGTCGGCAAGAAGGAAGGCATGTTATCCCAAACTCTGGAGATCTCGAAACCTCAGGCTTGTAAGGTTGCCGGCAGAATTTTCCTCTCTATTTCGCTCGACCGTAATACGCAACAGGCCAGGACGGTTCCCAGAATGATTCCACAAAGGTCCCATTGAAGATCAGTTGCCGTGTCGTATAGACCCCAAATTCGTTTTCCACCGGCGTAGAGCTCATCCCACAGTTCAATTATTTCGTACGCGGCCGAGACGCTGAACATCGTGGTCGCAGAGAAGAATGCGGTTAGCTTAAGTGGAAGGTGATAAGCCCACCTCGCCAGAGCGTAATGCATCAGCCAAACGATCAATGGACTGGCGAGGACTTGAACCGTCAGATGAGCGAACTCGTCATACTGCATTGGACCAAACCGCTGGCCGTACATTCGAAAGTAATTTCCCAAGGCGTCAACCTGGAGAGCTACAAAAACCAGTGCCAGCAACGGAAGCGGTATGGTCAGGTCATGTCGAGTTCGACAGTAGAGATACACTGCAGTCAAAAACCCGACTCCAAAGAAGCAATTGAAGACGAGTGACAAATAGCACA
Organism: Pyrinomonadaceae bacterium; assembly: GCA_035646955.1. GTDB lineage: Bacteria > Acidobacteriota > Blastocatellia > Pyrinomonadales > Pyrinomonadaceae > PSRF01. Next base: position 193 of record DASROI010000151.1, on the reverse strand, counting down.
TCTTCATCAGAAAGGCTGACCCAAGTAAAATCAGGAGGAAAGCGCCAACAGTTTGAAACTTCCGCAAGTTCATATCATCAACCTTACAATTAGGATCAGATTGTAACGGTCACTGGTTAAAGTTTCGTCAGGAAGCTTACAATCTGTCATAAGCATGACCTGTTTCGTCCCACGAGTACTGCATTACGAATCG
>DASROI010000150.1:0-6194 GCA_035646955.1 Pyrinomonadaceae bacterium | reverse complement strand
GATCGGAGTTCTGCATCGAATTACACACTCACTTGACAGATGGCAGTACCGGACCGCGGTAGCGTCGGGTCAGTCTCGAGATATAACTACTTTATCACTTGGAGACTGACCCGACGCTACCGCGGTCCGGTACTGACTTCGGTTACTTGAACTGGATTAGCGGGCCGGTTTCTTCAAGATTTCAGCCAATGCCTGAAGTCGTTTGGAGTCGGCGGCATTTGTCGTCGAGCCAGCACTCTTTTCCAACGCCGGCGCGAGCGCTTTGAGTTTTGCTGCCTGTGCCTTTTTCATTCCTGAACTCTCAGCACTTCCGATGGCTTGCCTAAGAGCAGCGACTTGATCGGCCGGCAACGCTTGCGATCGCTCCAACTGATCGACGTAGGCTTTGGCCACGCTCAGTTGTCTGGGCCACTCAATCTGTTCCTGGTTCTGAACGTTAAGTGCAGCGACGCGAACTGATTTAGCCGCATCAATTTCATTCTGGGTCAGGAACTTCGTCGGCGTCAGTTCAAAAACATCGAGGCCGCGTGCGATCTCCGAAGCGTAAATCTGACCGTTATACCAATAGGCGGACCAGTCACCTCCGAGCACAAGCATTTTGGGATCAATTGGTCCACGATCGAAATAGGCGATTTCGACCGGGTGATCCGCATCCGTGAAGTCCATAAGCGAGATACCGCCCTGGTACCAGGCCTGTACTTCAAGGTCGCGGCCGGGGACTGGAATCAGCGATCCGTTGTGCGCGACGCAGTTTTCACTGTCGCCCTGGGCCGCCGGCAATTTGTAGTAACTCGCGAAGTTCAGCTTGTTGTCCTTCAAATGGAAAACCGCATCAGCGCCCCATTTGTTTGGATCATTTGCACGGCAGCGTGCGCCCAAACCACCGCCCCATTCATCGGTGAAGACAACTTTGCTGCCGTCATTGGAAAACGATGCCGAATGCCAGTACGAATAGTTCGGGTCATTTACTGCGTCGAGTCTCTTTGGGTTTGCGGGATCTTTAATGTCGAGCAGGATGCCATTTCCTGAGCATGCGCCGGCGGCCAACCCAAGTTTTGAGTACACGGTGATGTCGTGGCACTGATTGGTGTCGGAAGGTTTTTCCATTCCGTTCTTGCCGTGCGTGCCGCCGTTATTCAAACCGTTAAGCGCACCTGTTCGCGGATCGATAAAGATTCGAGGGCTTGATACGACTGCGGCAGTTTGCGGTGCCGCTAATGGCACTTTGATCACGTCAATTCGGAACAGCGCCGTGTTCGGATCTTTATCGGCTGCTTCACCAGAGCATCCGGCCAGTTCTTCAGACTGACGGACAAAGGAAGTCCCGGAGACGTAAATGTAGACGTTCTTCTTATCATTCGGATCGACCACGAGCGTATGCGTGTGTGACCCGCGGCAAGTTTGCACTGCAGCGATCTGCTTTGGATTTTTTACGTCGGTAATGTCAAAAATTCTTACTCCGCGGAAACGATCTTTTTGCGCTGCCGGCACCGTCTGTTTTTTCTCTTCTCCTTCCTTGGCAGCGGCGGGTGCGGGCTCCGGTGGAAATCCCTGGGTACCGCAGTCGAGACGGCCGTTTGGCATCTCGACTGACATAAATAGCAGATTCTTGAAAACCGAAAGATCGCCCTGGCCACCGGGACAAACAACCGAAGTCAGCAAACTCGCTTTAGCCGGATTTGAGATGTCGTAGATGTTGAACCCGTAAAAGTTTCCCTGGAACAGGTGATTACCCTGGAAGGCAAGATCGGAGTTCGCAAACGCGAGCTGAGCTATTACTACTCGATCGGCTTTCGGCAGCTTTGTGGAATCGCCGACGCCGAGTAGACCCAGAGTCTTCTCCACTTTTGGATTATCAGGATCGGTGGTGCCGAGTTGAAACGCATCAGGCTTTTTGAGGAGGTTTATGTGCTTGATGCCCATCGAGGTCTCAGCTGCGTCGTACATTCCTGGAGCGAGAGTGGCTCGTGGGTCAGCACTATCCGAGCCAACCATTCCGGCTGGTAAAGGAGGAGCTGCTTCTGGCGCAAAAGGATTAGCCTCTTCTTGCGCGGCCGTTTTGGTTTCCGGAGTCTTCGCGGACTCGGGCGACGGCGCGGGAGTTTGAGCCTGCGTAGTTGCTGCGAAGGATGAACAGAGAAGCAGGGAAGCTATGAGCAAACGGAAAATAATAGTATGTAGTTGAGTCATCGGTTTTCCTCTAGAGGTTTCTCCTCGAGCATGGATTGCATAATTTTGATCTCTGCACGTTGACCACTATCAACGTCAGTAACGAAGTTGAACAATTCAGCATCCTGGCCGGCGCCAGCCGTTTCAAACAAATCTTTCACCATAGTCAACGCGCCCGTGTGGTGCTGAATCATTCCTGCCAGGAACAGATGGTCAAACTCTGCGCCTTTTGCTTTTTTCAGAGCATCCATCTGCTTTGGTGTAAGCATTCCGGGCATAAGTATCGTGTGGCTCATGCCGGACATATGCATGCTCGACATATCCATGCCGGGCATGTCAGGCATCGCCGAAGAGACGGGCTCTCCCCTGGTTGTCAGCCATCGTTTCATGAAAGCCATTTCGTCTGACTGGGACCTGCTGATTCGAGCGCCAAGCTTTCGCAGATTCACATTGTCCGTGTGCGAGTCTATTAGTGCGGTCATCTCGACGGCTTGAGCATGATGCATGATCATGCCCTGCATGAATTGCACATCCGCCGCCGAACTTGGGGGCAGCGTTGCTCTTGTCGAGGGTGGCAATGTTCTCGTAGGTTGGCCGGGCGCGCCTGGCTGGACCACGATCGGCGTTTGAGAAGGTTCCTGACCGCTGACTTGGACAGGAACCACAGGTACAAGTGTGCCCAACAACGTGACAAATCCGAGCATAGACTGGAGCGTACGTTGGTACACAGAATGAGAAGATTTCATGTACGTTGAATGGTAAGTCCTTGATTGGCTAACCTTATCATAAAGGGGAACCTGTAAGAAAACGCGAGAATACAATCCTCAGATTACGCCAATTCCACAAGTTCCTTCTTAAAAAGCCATAAGGTGTTCTAAGAAAGAATCTGTCCTCCACTTCAGACCCGTACTAGCGAAGTTTTCCGATGAAGCTGCGAAGTAATCAATTTCGGCTCACCCGATTGGAACCGAATCAGTAAGAATTAAAGTTAAAGCGCTCGCGATCGTCTGGAATAAGGTTTGCTGAACACAGCTTTAAAACGACCTCCTCGAACTTGCGAGCCCAGTTTCTAGGGCGAGCCTGTCGTCAAGAGGTTAAGTGTACCCAAAAAGTGAGGTTAGGAAAGGTCGCAGTCGAGCGATGTAGTGAACTGAAGATTTGGAGGAACGAGATTATGATCACCCGACGTACGTTCTTAAAATACACCGGCGGCACTGCACTCACTTGGTATGCCTACAGCAAATATGGGCTTCTCCAGGCCCTAGCTCAAATTCCCGGCGGGACACTGGACCCACTACTGATACCGAAATTTGAAACCCCACTACTAATACCGCCGGTGATGCCTAAAGCGGGAAGAGTCATCACGCGAGCCGGAAAAAATGTTGACTACTACGAGATCTCACTGAAACAGTTCGACCAGCAAATTCTTCCCGCTGGCTGGCCGGCAACGACTGTCTGGGGCTATGGCGCCGAGTCGTCCGAGAGCAAGAGAGGATTGTTGGTACATAACGCACCGTCGCTGACCATTGAGGCGAGGTGGAATACGCCTGTTCGAGTGAAGTGGATCAACGACCTCAAGAACGCCAATGATGAATTCTTACCGCACCTCTTGCCAGTCGATCAAACGCTGCACTGGGCCAACCCGTCCGGCGGAACAGGAAGCCGCGACACTCGGCCAACGTTTACCAGCACTCCTGGTCCATACACTGGCCCCGTGCCAATCGTTACCCACGTCCACGGAGCAATTGGCGTCGGCGATGAATCGGATGGTTACGCCGAAGCCTGGTACCTTCCCGCAGCGAACAACATCCCATTCGGTTATGCCACCGAAGGTACGTGGCACAACTTCTTTAAAGGCAAGGCGGCCACAGATTTTGGAGCCACCTGGGGTCCCGGATTTGCCGTTTTCCAATATCCCAATGAGAATCGCGCGTCGACTATCTGGTATCACGACCATGCGCTCGGCATCACTCGACTGAATGTATACGCTGGACCAGCGGGCTTCTACATCGTACGCGGTGGTCCAGACGGCGACGATTCCGTACTTGATACGCGATTCGGAACACCGGCTGTTCTGCCAGGGCCAGCTCCGCACGAACACGATAAGTTCCCCTCAAACAAAACCTACTATGAAATTCCCATTGCCATCCAGGATCGGTCTTTTAACATAGATGGCTCGTTGTTCTACCCGAATACTCGGGAATTTTTCGATCGTTTCACCGGGCCCTTTATTCCCGAAACCGACCTTTCACCAATTTGGAATCCTGAGTTTTTTGGAAACGTGGTTATGGTGAACGGCAATACGTGGCCCTTTCAGACCTTTGAACAGCGCCGTTATCGCTTACGCTTTTTGAACGGTTGCCAATCGCGATTCCTGATTCTGGACTTCACCAACATTCCTGGAGTGGAAGTGTGGCAAATCGGAAATGAGGGTGGTTTTTTGGCGGCGCCCATAAACCTGACAACTAACCACGGAAACCTTCTGTTGATGGCGTTGGCGGAGCGAGCAGACGTCATCGTCGACTTCACGAGAGTTCCTGAGGGCAACTATGTTCTGGGCAACATCGGCCCGGATGAGCCCTTTGCTGGAGGCGAACCTCCCAGTGATTTCGATGTAGCCGATCCTGACACCACGGGACAAGTCATGGAGTGGCGGGTAGTTCCCGCAGTTGGATCTGATCCAACGACACCACCTATGTTTTTGCAGTTGCCGCCGATAAAACAATTGCCTTTGCCCACTAACACCAGACGGCTGGCACTTCTTGAAGAAATATCAACGGCCTGGGATGGACCGTCTGAGGCAATGCTTGGCAACGTCAAAAACTCCGGAACGCCCATATCCAAGCACTGGAGTGATCCGGTCAGTGAGAATCCAAGCCCTGGTGATACTGAAGTGTGGGAGTTCTACAACTTGACCGGCGATGCACATCCGATGCACGTACACGAAGTGGCCTTTGAAGTAGTGAACCGCGAGAGATTGGTTTTAGACGGTGAGGATCCAGCGGTACCGGTTGAATTAACTGGAGATGTTCGTCCACCGGAAGCCTGGGAATCAGGGTTTAAGGATACTGTAATAGCTTATCCCGCAGAGGTGACACGTATTCGTGCACAATTTACGAGGCCGGGTCAATTCGTTTGGCACTGCCACATCGTGGAGCACGAGGACAATGAGATGATGCGTCCGTACCGTATTGGCCCTATTCAACCTGGCCAGCCAATGTAGAAGTTTTTGCAGTTAGGTTGCAATGAAGATCTTCTTTTCTTCGGTAGCTAATTTCGCGGTCATTAACTAAGCGCGAGCGAATTTTTCCGCACCGTCAGTGGAACTTTGCACATATAATTTGAGTTCCTGCTTGGAATGTTACGGAAAAGGTTGATTCCGCTCGGTACGTTCATTGCGTCCATTAAAGACTGAATACCGACAGCCTGGCTTCTGTTAAGACGGTTTATTTCCAGGACCAGGTCTGAAGCTAGGAGATGCTATGAAAGTTAAAGAGATAATGACTTCTGACGCAAAAGTTTGCGCTCCGACAAACAGCCTGGCTGAAGTGGCACGGCTAATGTGGGAGGACGATTGCGGCATGCTACCAGTGATTAATAGTGACGGTAAGGTTGGCGGCGTAATTACCGATCGCGACGTCTGCATGGCTGCCTTCACGAAAGGCCAACGCCTGTTTGAGATTGCGGTTGAGGATGTAATTTCGGCCCGAGATACGTTCACCTGTAACGGCGAGGACGATATTCTCAGTGCTTTAGAGACGATGCAAGTCAATCAAGTACGACGACTCCCTGTAATAAAGGAAGATGGCATCCTGGAAGGCGTCCTATCGATGAACGATGTCGTACTTAACGCAGAAGAGTCCAAAGAAAAGAAGAAGGCTGACCTGTCCTACAGCGACGTCGTAAATGCCTACAAGTCAATTTGTGAGCATCGCGTTCCGACTCGGGTAAAAGCAATGGCTCGCGGGTGAAGGGGTCTCGCTAGCGGTCAACGTCGAAAAGATTAGTAAGGCTTTCAACCTTAC
>DASROI010000149.1:0-8632 GCA_035646955.1 Pyrinomonadaceae bacterium | reverse complement strand
AGCTTGAGCAGGCCCAGCAGCGCTTTTTAAGCCGCTCGGTTTAATCGCGACTGAATTTGAAATCAAGCATCGTAATACGGGTAACTGGAAAAAAGCGCTGCTGGGCCTGCTCAAGCTCCTCGGTTTGTCGAGACTGAATTTTAAATAGATTCTTGATGTACCTAGTAGCTTGAAAAGCGCCGCCGGGCCGGCGCACTCCAAGGTTAGGACTGAAAGTCGGTGGTTTCGTGGAAGATTGAAGAGTCGATATGAACTTGCTCGACGAGATTGAACAGAGACTAAGAAAATATCCCCAGGCAACATACGAGCGTGACGACAACTCCATCACAGTTGAGCCGCTCGATTCAGATGGGTTTGAAGTGTCCATCCAAGACCATGGACAACACAACTACACTATCTGTTTCAACGGCTGGCATGAAGACTTTGACTCGGACGAAGAAGCATTTAATGTTTTTGCCTCTGGCCTATCTTCCGACTGCCGTCTTAAGGAGTACCGGCGTGGAGGTTTCTCATATCGCTGGACCCTGGAGCGGAGCGAAGATGGGGAATGGATTGATGACAGTACGACCGCACTAATCCTCTTTCCCTTCTGGATGAAGCGGGAGATTAGGATACTCCAGAACACACTTATCACAGTGAATAGCGAGGAATAAGACAATGCGAAACAAAACCAAAATTGAAGAAACCTACTCCTTTTAGACCAATGAGCAAGCGTCGCAAAGGCTTCCCGTCCGAAACGCGAGTCAAGCGCGGACAGCGGGTGGTCCATGGAGAAAAAGAGCTAGTTGAAAAGCTTGGTCGCAACGATCTCTGCCCGTGCAACTCCGGACGCAGATTTCAAGAACTGCTGCCTGCGAACGGGCAGGTTTGACGGTTCCATTCGCCACCACTACTTTTAGAGATTGATAACAATCCCAGGAAGGCGCGCACCTATAAACGCGCGCCTTCCTATTTTTTGCCTTGTGGTTTAGTCTTGAGGCAGCCAACACCTCGTGTCGCCCAGACCGCAATAGCAGGTAATTCATGTCATGAAACTTTCAATTAAGCTCTGCTCTTCCCTCGTTTTAGCGCTAGTTTGCATTCTACTTGGCGCTCAGACTCCTGCGAGTTGCGCAGTAAACCCACAGAGTAAAGAGTCTGTAAGGATAGTAGAACTAACTTCGGGGAAGAAAACGGTTGATCTGGACCATCCATTTGCGAATGGAGACGATTGGCTGTCTGACTTCAAGATCAGGCTTAAGAATGTTTCGAACAAGACCGTGGTCTATGTAGAGATCAAGTTCAATTTTACCGAGGCCAGTGATGCCGGCAACGAGCTATCCTTCACAATCGAACTGGGGAATAAACCCGGGGCCACGACAACCAAAGCTTCAATGGCCTTAAAGCCGCGTAAGGCGAAAAATTATCTGCTCAACAAGACTGAATATCAGGCGCTGGCCGCTTTTGTGAAAGAGCGCAGAAAGACGTCTCAACTCGACAAAGTTGAAGTGAAAGTAGGGTCGGTTTTGTTTGCGGACTGACTTTTCAGATGCAACGTACTGTTGGAACATGGTCCAGCAGGTGATGACTTAGAGCTCTTTTGAACGGTTGTTTCAATCGAAACGCAAACTTCAACGCTCAAAGCATCTATGAGAGTGAGGAGTATGGACCGTATCTCAAGACTCGCCTAGCCGGCGCGCGAAATGAACTAACCCTCGTAGCCGGTGAGGACATCGCCGGCCTCGCCCAAATCGCCTAACCTTGGAGTGCGCCGGCCCGGCGGCGCTTTTTAAGCCCCTCGGTTTATCGAGACCAAATTTAAAATTAACGCTCGTTAATACGGAGTAGCTTGAAAAGCGCCGCCGGGCCGGCGCACTCCAAGGTTAACTCAAGAGCATCTTTTGAAAGAACTCTTTTCAACCCCGCCAGATCCTTGTTCTGCCTGGCCGCATAAGGGGAGAATTCAACGAGTTACGCGTTCATTTTCTGAATAATCGCGTCCGCAAATTCAGCAGTTTTTGCAGTGCCTCCGATATCTCGCGTTCGCACTCTGCCTTCTCTGAACACGGTCATCAACGCGTTCTCAATTCGATCCGCTGCCTCGCGTTCGTTCAGGTATCGCAGCATTAAAATACCCGACTGGAGGAGTGCGGTAGGATTTGCAATACCTTGTCCGGCGATGTCCGGTGCTGAACCGTGAACCGCTTCAAAGACTGCACCCTTTTCTCCGATGTTTGCACCAGGAACGAGTCCAAGCCCGCCTACGAGCCCGGCGCAAAGATCGGAAACGATATCTCCATAAAGGTTCTCCAGCAGCATAACGTCGAATTGCTCTGGCCGCATGACCAGTTGCATACAGGCGTTATCGACGATCTTGTCTTCTGCTTCAATCTGCGGATAGCTTTCGCTCACCTTGCGAAAGCAATCGAGAAAGAGTCCGTCCGACAACTTCATAATGTTCGCTTTATGAACTGCAGTGATCTTTTTTCTCGATTCCTTAACGGCATATTCGAAGGCGAACTTGGCGATACGCGTGGAGGCTTTCTCAGTAATGATTTTTAAGCTCTCGACCACGCCTGGAACCACAATGTGTTCAAGTCCGGCATACAAACTCTCGGTATTTTCGCGAACGACTACCAGATCGAGTTCTGGATAACGGCACTGTATATTTGGCAGAGCCTTTACCGGTCGGAGGTTGGCGTATAGATCAAGCGTCTTCCTCAATCCAACGTTGACTGAGGTGAAGCCCTTACCAACTGGCGTGGTGATTGGCCCCTTCAGCGCCACTTTGTTCCTCAAAATCGAGTCGAGCAGTTCCTGAGGAAGAGTTTCGCCGAATTTTTCGAGCGCCTGCGCGCCTGCGTAATGGGTTTCCCATTGGATATCGACACCCGAAGCTTCAATAATTCGCACTACGTTTGAGGCCACTTCGGGGCCGATGCCGTCGCCTGGAATCAGTGTGATAGGATGCATAGTCTCGTTGAATATAGCAGTGCGAACGCGTTTAGAACATCTAGGTTAAGCATAAAGCCTTTGGTCTGTTGCTGACAAATCCGCATCGTTCTTGCCTGCTTTATCATCAAAGTAACAATCGACGTGAAGGATAAGCTAAAAAACTACGACGTTATTATCGTGGGTGGCGGTGTCATTGGCCTTTCGATAACACGTTCTCTCGCACTAAAAGGGGTGCGCAACGTCTGTGTAATCGAACGAGGCGAGTTTGGAACCGAGGCCTCGCACGCCGCCGCGGGAATGCTGGCTCCTCAGGCTGAAGCAGATTCTGCGGACCAGTTTTTTCACCTACTTTGCCGCAGTCGAGACCTATATCCCGACTGGGCCGCGTCGCTTAAAGAAGAGACCGGTGTTGATATCGAGCTTGATTTAACGGGCACTCTATATCTTTCATTTTCGGAAGCTGAACAACGAGAACTAGACCACAGATTTAAATGGCAATTGAAAGCCAATCTACCGGCAGAACGACTTTCAATCGCCGAGGCGCGAACACTTGAACCTCAGATCTCAACATCAATCGCAGGCGCGTTGTTTTTCCCGCGAGATGTCCAAGTTGAAAACAGGCGGCTCGTGGCATCATTGACGAACAGTGTTCACGGGATGGAGATCGAGGTTTTCAAGGAGACCAACGTCGAAGAGGTCGTAGTTCGTCATGGACGCGTCGCGGGAGTCAAAACGAATAAGGGGCCGAAATGGGGGTCGACGGTTGTAATTGCTGCTGGTGCCTGGTCCGATATCACTGGCGCGTTGAAGTTTCCGGTAGAGCCCGTGCGCGGTCAAATGGTCTGTCTATCGGCTAAGCCACAGCTTACCCGGCACGTCGTGTACAGCAGCCGGGGCTACCTTGTGCCGAGACAGGATGGCCGGTTGATCGCGGGTTCGACCACCGAGCACGTGGGCTTTCTGAAGACGGTGACTGCAGGCGGCATGAAGTCCATTCTCGAGAATGCTGCCGAGATCTCACCGGCAGTTGAGAAGTTACCGATATTAAGCTCATGGGCGGGTTTGCGGCCCCGTGCTCCGGACGGTTTGCCACTACTCGGTCCTTGTGATGAAATTGAGGGGCTTATCTATGCAACCGGGCACTATCGAAACGGAATCCTACTCGCTCCACTGACTGGAGAGCTGATTGCCGGAGCGGTTGTCAACGGCGGTTTTCCAAGCGAACTGGCCTCGTTCAGTCCAAATCGCTTTAAGTTTGCCAGCGTAATCTGAGTCGCAATGAGTTCCACGAAACGTCAAATTCCGCTACTAGCCTTGGCAATAGTTCTGCTGCTGGCCTGTGTCAGGTTTCAGGTCGCACAAACGCCGACACTTTTTTCGAAACCATCCGAGCCCACAGCTCAGTCTCTATTTGAAGACGCCAATGGTTACCTCGGCCGGAAGTATCAAGAGTTCAACAAACAAAATCTCCCGTACGACCCAAAGCTAGAGCAACGGACAAAGCAGGAGCAGCTGAATCTGGCAAGGCAGAATGCTGCGACTCTTCAGGCGCGCAAGAAGTTGAAAGGCGATGATCTTTATTACCTTGGTCTGCTTTTCCACCTGGCTAACAATGGAGATGCAGCGCTCTCGTCAATGCTCCAGTTTTTAAAGGAACATGACGAGGGCTCGAAGGCCCAGGCTGCGCGCACTCTCGTCGTGGTGTATGGAACCAAAACTAATAATCTGGCAGCCGCTGAAGGCGCCGTCAAAGATTATCGAGCACATCAGCCGCAAACGGCTGAGGATCTGTACAACATAGAGTTCTTGTTAGCAGACGCATATCAACGTTCGAACGAGTATGACAAGGTAGTTGAACACGCAGAGAAGATTTTAGAGGCGGCTAAGTCGTTCGCAAACGCCAATAGGACCGACACTTTCAAACGGGACGACATGCTGCTTAAATCTGCGATCATGCTCTCGAATGGATATGTGAAGACCGAACAGAAACCAAAAGCGGTCCAGATGTTTGCGGATTTGAGACGGCTGTCTGTCGCATTGCCCTCAGGGAGTTTGTATAAGCAGACAACTATTCGCTTGAAGACGTTAGATCCTAACTTTGATACGCAGAAGCTGTTCGAGGACGTAAGCGCGCTGCCAAAAACCACGCTTCCGGACATAGTTGCTGCTCAGTGGATTGATCAGCACCCGGTTAAGCTTGAAGATCTTCGGGGTCAAGTTGTCTTGATTGATTTTTGGGCGAGTTGGTGTGGTCCATGTCGTTACACATTCCCGAAACTTGTTGAGTGGAACCGGAATTATAAGGATAAAGGACTGATGATCCTGGGAGTGACAAAGTATTACGGGCATGCGGATACACGCCCGCTCACTCCTGGGGAAGAGCTCGTCTATTTGCGCGAGTTCAAGAAACGAAATCAACTCCCTTATGGCTTCGTAGTCGGCGATTCGAATGTCAACGAGCTAAATTATGGCGTGCTGTCAATTCCCACCACCTTCCTGATTGATCGCCAGGGCAAGGTGAGATTTATCTCAACCGGTTCCGGCGAAGAAGAGATTGCCGAGCTAGGTGCGATGGTAAAGAAACTTATTGAAGAGCCGGTTAGTCCGATGAGCACTAGCGAAAGCTCGGAGAAAAATTAGGAGGCGGAAATGGACGGGGGAATAGACCTGGTACGAATCTTTATCGCTTTTATAGCCGGCATTGCGTCATTCCTTTCGCCATGTGTGCTACCGCTGGTTCCCGGCTATATCTCGTTGATTTCGGGAGTGAGTGTTGATGGACTAAAGGAAGGAACAAGCAGCAGGCGAGCTGTAATTCTCAACTCGCTTGCTTTCAATGCCGGTTTATCTGTCATCTTCCTGATACTCGGAACGACTGCTGGCCTCGTTGGATCTGCGATTACAAGCAGCCCGGTGGTGCGAATTATTGGCGGCCTGATCATTATTGCGTTTGGCTTACAGTTAATTGGGCTGCTGAAGATTTCTGCGTTGTACAAAGATACGCGGATGTTCTCGAAGGACAAGCCAGCCGGCATCCTTAGTTCAGTGACCCTGGGCATGGCGTTCGCTGCTGGTTGGACTCCCTGCATTGGTCCAATTCTTGGCGGAATTATTGGTCTTGCCGCAACCAGTGGCGGTTGGCGCAGCGGTCTGGTTTTGTCGGCATTCTATTCAGCTGGCCTGGCGTTACCGTTTCTGTTAACGGGATTGGGAATCAACAAATTTCTCGGTTTTTACGGAAAATTTCGCAAGCACCTCCACAAGGTCGAAGTTGTCTCTGGAGTTGTCTTAATTCTAGTTGGTATTTTAGTCATGAGTGGGCAGTCGACTTTGCTTGCGAGTTCAAAGCTCACCGGCAAGTTGCCCAATGCCGAGTCGCTCGTCGTCAGGCTACAAAACTGGTGGCGCCCTAACCAGGGAATTGGCCCAACCACCGGACCAACTACAGCGTCCTCGAATTACGAACAGGTACCCGACATCGAATTCCAGACGCTTGCGGGAAAGCCTTTTCGACTGACTGAACTGAAAGGACAGGTGGTGCTGCTGAATTTCTGGGCCACTTATTGTCTGCCTTGCCGGGAGGAAATACCGGCGCTGAATTCATTGCAGCACGATTTGCAGGCGCAAGGTCTAAAGGTGGTTGGCGCATCAGTTGACGACACTATCGACGGCGTGAACGTTTATCAAAAGGAAGTCGCGAGGTTTGATTACGAGGTGTTGCTCGGCGGTAGTGAGGCGAAGTTAAAATTTGAACAATCGGTACTGCCAACGACTTACTTGATTGATCGGCAAGGTCGGATCCGACAGAAAATTATTGGAGCTCGAGATCGTGCGGGTTGGGAAGCGGCCTTGAAGCCGCTGTTGGCGGAGATATCAGCTACGGCGCGCGCCAACTAAGATAAGCTTGCGAGGAGAAATAATATGAAAAGGAAACTCGTCCTCAGTATCCTGGCGGTCCTTCTTTTACCAGCAGTTATTTTCGCGCAAGCTGGTCACGAATACTCGCCACTCGTTGAAAAGACCGTCAATTACAAAAACTGGTCGCTTCAGAACGTGAAGACGGATAAGCCGGACGATCTACGAGCACTCATCGCAGGCAAGAAGCTGGTAATGGTGGTCTACTTTGCTCCGTGGTGTGGGAACTGGCGGAACGAAGCTCCGATTGCGGCGAAGCTATACGACAAGTACAAGGGTCAGGGCTTCCTGGTGGTTGGTATAAGTGAATACGCCTCACGCGATGACGTGAAGAAATTCTTCGGTGATGCTGGTCCATCCTTTCCGGTTGTCACGGAATCCGAATCACGCGACGACAAACAGAAGACGGCTCACTACGGTTATCGCCAGTTAACTGGTGACGCACGAAACTGGGGATCACCGTGGAATATTTTTCTCGAGCCGGCCAAGTTAACAAAAGACGGAGACGTACTGACTGAGAAGGCCTGGGTCGTGAACGGTGAACTGATCGAGGACGAAGTTGATAAATTCATAGCGTCCAAGGTCTCGACCACGACCACCGCCGGCGTGATCGAACCCTGCAAGAACTAGCTTCGCCTCTTGCACAATAAGCGCAAAAGCTCACTCTCCTTCCCAGATCGCCCACACACTGATCTCTGACTAGCGTCTTCTGTGCAACAAACCAACAACTTCTTGTTTTTCTGACAGTGTTTTTATGCGAGGACATTACAGAGGGCAGTAGGCAGATCGGCATTGCGAGACCAGACCGGTCCGTTACCGATTCGCGGTATCGTCGGGTGAGTCTTAAAATGCCGACAACTGCTTGATCCTCGAGACTCACCCGACGCTACCGCGAATCGGTACTGACCGGTCCCGCAACTTGATCGTTTGGTTGCGGCCTAAGCCGCGCCGTGCATTCCAACCACTGAGTCGCCCAGAGAACTCAGAGGTTGCACAGAGAAAACCTGTAGGCTACTCCCAAACCCCGTGCGGCTTTGCGCGTAAACCAGAGCATTGCTACTATTGCCCGCTCTTTTGCACGGTACACCTATGAGACTTCGATTGCTCTATCACGGACACTGTTTTGATGGCGTTGCGTCGGCTGCAACCTTCACTCGCTTTTACAAAGAACGCATTCATCCGGAAGCCGAAGTGGCCTACACTGGGTTACTTCACCGGCCGGGAAACCTTTTTGACTTGACGATGTTTGATTCTGACGAGAATGCCATCGTCGATTTCAAATACGCGGCCTCAGAAAAATTGACGTGGTGGTTCGATCACCATGAGTCGGCTTTTCTAACCCCTGAGGACGAAGCTCATTTCCGTGCAGACAAGTCGGGCAAAAAGTTTCTTGATGCGACTAGAAAATCGTGTACTGAATTTATTGCCGACATCGCTGAACAAAAGTTCGGGTTTAATGTTGAGCCTGTCAAATCACTCGTCCATTGGGCCCACATCATAGATGGAGCGCTGTACGAGTCACCGGCGCAGTGCGTAGAGCTCAAGGAACCAGCCTTGCAGCTCATGCAGGTTATTGAGTCGGACCCCGACGATCTCTTTATTGAACAGATCATCCGTGACCTGACTACTCATTCTCTTGAAGAGGTCGCGACGAGTTCAGAAGTCGTAAAGCGTTTCCAACCAATCTTGCAACAACATCTTGAAACACTCGAGACGGTGAGGCGAAAGGCGACCTATGCCAATCATGTGGTCCAATTCGATTTAGTGGATGAAGGTTACGAAG
>DASROI010000148.1:0-14302 GCA_035646955.1 Pyrinomonadaceae bacterium | reverse complement strand
CTCTTGAGCAACCCTCTTAATCCGTATCGGATGTCCTGAATTAACTGGTTCATTGTCTTAACATTCTTTCTTTAGGCCATCGAACTTCAGTCGAATGCTTCAGCTTCCACTAACGCTTGAAAAGCTCACAAGACACGGAGCTTTGATCTTTTGGCCGACGTATAGCCGATCCGCGAAATGACTCGAACTGCAGGAGCCTTCAAACTCATGCCCAGTCCATACCGAATATCGTTGATCGGTAAATTCAATGCTAACCCTCACTTTCTCTCGGTAAACGCGCCTATTCGTACCTGAGCGCCACCATTGGATCGACTTTGGTCGCGCGGCGCGCAGGTAAGTAACAAGCCAAGAGAGCCACTACCATCAGTAACACCACGATCACTCCAAACGTGGCAGGATCAGTCGCGCTAATCTGGTAAAGCATTTGCGACATCAGTCGGGTAAGCAGAATCGCAGCAACGACTCCGAGCACAACTCCGGAACAAACCAGGAACATTCCCTGTCGCAGGACCATACGCAAGATTTGACCTGCGTGCGCCCCCAGGGCCATCCGAATACCGATTTCCTGGGTTCGTTGATTAACAAGGTAGCTAATGACGCCGTAGAGACCCACCATCGAAAGTAGCAATGCGATACCGGCAAAAATTCCCATCAAGGCCATCAGAAACTTCGGATCAGAAAGATTTCGATTGACCAAATACTCCGCCGTTCGAATCTTCCACATTGGTTGATCGGGATCGACTCTCCACACCGCCTGTCGGACTTGTTCCGAGAGGCTCAAAGGTTCAACCATTGTGCGAAGAACCAGAGTCGCAAAAATTCCCGGGGTTTGACTGTAGACCGAATAGACCTGGGACCTTTGTGCCTCGTTGATGTAGAACTGTTTAGAGTTTCCAACGACTCCGACTATCGTTCCCAGACTTCCATCAGAGACAAATTTGATCTGCTTACCGACAGGATCAACGCCAGGCCAATACCTCTCAGCCATGAATTGATTGATGACCACAACGAGCGACGCCTTAGCCTGGTCCTGATTGCCGAAACTGCGACCCTTGAGAAGAGGTATGCCTAGCGTGTCGAAGTAATTGGCGGTGATGGTATTAAACAGTACCTCAGGCTCTTTCCCTTGTTCAGGAAGTTCGCGATCGGGAAAAACTATTGCAGTGGTGCCACCATTTCCGCTAAACGGCAGTCCGCGCACGAGAGCTACGCTGGTGACACCCGGTATTTGAGCCACCTGCTCAGTCACCTGGCGGTGAAAATTCCATTGCGTGTCTGTGTTGTCATATTTATTGCGTGGTATTCGATACTCAAGACTTAATAGCTGCTGAGGTTTAAAACCGACATCAATTCGTAAGAGATTGTCGAAACTCCTGATCAGAAGTCCGGCGCTCACCAGCAACAGCAGGGACAACGCCACCTGAAAGACCACAAAGGTGCTG
Source organism: Pyrinomonadaceae bacterium (assembly GCA_035646955.1). Taxonomy (GTDB): domain Bacteria; phylum Acidobacteriota; class Blastocatellia; order Pyrinomonadales; family Pyrinomonadaceae; genus PSRF01. Next base: position 12,860 of record DASROI010000148.1, on the reverse strand, counting down.
CGCAGTCGATTCCATTTTGCTCCCTCACCAACACCTCGACCACCTTCCTTCAGAAAAGATTGCAGTTGCGGGCGAGCCAGTTGTAAGGCGGGCGCCAGTCCAAACAACCAACCGGTGATGAAAGAGATTGCGATCGCAAAGAACAGTACTCGGCTGTCGAGTGTTGCGTGTTCCGGATTTATGAATGTCTGAGGAATCTTCATCAGCGCGCGAATTCCCCAATACGCTAGAAAGACGCCACACACACCTCCGAGAACACTCAACAAAGTTGCTTCGGTTAATAGTTGTCGGATCAGGCGCCAGCGACTTGCCCCCATCGCTGCACGCACTGCAATCTCGCGTTGCCGGCCAAGACCCCTGGCAAGCAGCAGATTTGCAAGATTTGCACAGGCGATCAGCAGGATAATGCCCACCGCGCCAAACAAGACCCACAACATCGGCCGGATTTCACCCACCAGCAACTCTTTGTAGTAAGTGACCTTCGCTCCGCGGCCGGCACTTTCTTTTGGATAGGCCTGGGCCAATTGAGTTGCTGTAGTGCTGGCCTCGGCCTGTGCCTGTTGCAGACTGACGCCGGGTTTGAGGTGGGCCATACCCACTGCGAAACGAGCGGTGCGTTGAAAGTTGTTCGTCGGGTAGAAAGCAAGTGGCATCCATACCTCAACATCAGGATCAAGCGGCTCTTTGAAATTCGACGTGATGACGCCAACAACGCTGTAAGGCTCGCCATTCAGAATCAACTTTTTCCCTTCCAGGCTCTGGTCGCCGTTCAGTCTTTCGCGCCACATCTTTTCGTTTACGACGGCAATCTTCGCACTACCTTGTTTATCTTCTCCGTCAACAAACGTTCTACCGATCACCGGGTTGAGGTTAAAAAATTTGAAGAAGTTTGCAGCCACAAAAGCGCCACGCACTCGTTCCGGTCGATCGCCACCTGTGACGTTTACACTTTGCGATTGGAAGCTGGTGAGATCTTCGATCGACTGCATTCGAGCACGATAGTCCTGCACTTCAAGTTCAGAAATGCCATCGGTATCGCCACTCGTGCTGACGGTTGAAAGGACCACCAGTTCCTTTGCTTTGTGATAAGGCAACGAGCGCAACAGGACGGCGTCAACGACACTGAAGATTGCCGTATTTGCGCCGATACCGAGTGCCAGCGTAATAACCGCTGTGATTGTGAAGAATGGTTTCTTGGCCAACATGCGTGCGCCGTAGCGAAGGTCCTGCCCGAGAGTTTGCATGATTGTTCTCCTTCCAAACCTGGTGAGTCATTCGTATCGCAACGCAATCAGTGGATCGGTTTTAGCCGCCCGACGCGCGGGTACATAGCACGCAAGTAAAGCTGCGAAGGTAAGGACTCCTGAGATCAACAAGAACGTTAACGTGTACGCTGGAGTAATTCCGAAAAGCAGGCTCGTAACGAGGCGTGTCAGGACGGTGGCAACTACCAAGCCGATAACAACTCCCAACAGGGCTAATTTGGCCCCGCTCGACAGGATCAGGCGCAGGACTTCTCGCTTATCAGCACCGAGCGCCATGCGAATCCCGATCTCACGAGTGCGTTGCGAAACCGAATAAGAGGTAACGCCATAGATGCCGATCACAGCAAGGACCAGAGCGACCAGACCAAATAGCCCCAAAACAGACGCTGCAACTTTTGCCGGAAAGAGCGACAGTCGCATGTGCTCATTCAGTGTCTTGACATCAAACAGGGGTAGAGTTGGGTCAAGTGCGCGCACTTCGCTACGTACTGGCCCAATAACACTGGCGGCATCGCCTGTTGTTCGAACAACTAAGATCTGGTTCGACCAGTAGCTTTGAGAAATCGGTCTCCACACAAATGGTCTGGGCTCCTCTGCGATGTTGAAATATTTTCCATCGCGGGCGACCCCTACTATGTCGATAAATGGTCCAGTGTTGCTCTCGAAGCTGATCCGTTTTCCGACCGCCTCTGCCGGAGAACCCAATCCCGGTAATATCTGGCGCACGAATGTCTCATTGACAATCGCAGTACGTTGGCCGTCTTTCTTGTCCTCGACGGTAAACTCACGGCCCGCCAGGATCGGAGTTTCCATAGTCTCGAAGTATCGTGGTCCAACTCCTGCTATCATTGCGAGCGGAACATTTGCCCCACGTTCGGAAGCTTGTCCTTCCACGTAAATACTGTTGCTGGAGTAATTAAGACTTAACGGGATGAAAGTCGTCATCGCGGCCGACTTAACTCCAGGCAGGGCTTCAACTCGCGTTACCAGCTGCCGGTAGAATTGTTCTCCTTTTGGATCGTCGTATCCTTGCAAGCCAACATCCATCGATGCCGTGAGCGCATTCTTTGGATTGAAGCCCGGATTCAACGTTTGCAGTTGCTGCAACGCGCCCACCACAAGCCCAGCTCCGATCAACAACACGAGCGAAAGCGCCAACTGGACCACCACGAGTGCGCCTCGCAGGCGGTTACGACTGTGTCCGCCTTGAGCGGCGGTGTCTTTAAGCGCGGGAACCAAAGCAAGACGAGTCGACTGCAGCGCCGGAGCGAGACCGAATACGATTCCGGTGAGTAGTGACACTAAAAAAGAGAAGATCATTACACGCCAGTCGAGACTGATATCTACCGTTAAAGGAAAGTCCAGAGGCGGTCTGAATGAGAGTAATAAGCTGATGAGCCATAGTGCCAACAGCAGTCCGACAACGCCTCCGATAACAGACAAAACGACACTTTCAGTTAACAATTGACGAATGAGCCGCCAACGATTTGCTCCCATCGCTAACCGAATGGCAATCTCCTTGCGACGGTCCATGGCCCGGGCCAGCAGCAGACCTGCAAGGTTGGCGCAAGCGACTAATAGAACCAGGACGACGGCAGCCATCAAAACCCAGGCAAAGCTGACGACAGCAGTTCTCAAATCCGGAATGATAAAACCTGGTGGAATGAGAATGATGGACTGTCCCTCGTTTATATTCGGATACTCCTTCGCCAGCTGTTGGGCGAGAATATTTAGTGACGCCTCTGCTTCAGCGCGCCCGACACCGGGCCTAAGTCGCCCAACTGCAAAGAAATTTTTCGAGTCGCGATTGTCGAGCCAGGTGGTGCCGGGTTCAACCCATTCAATCATCGAGATCGGAACAAACATATCCGGGGTGTAAATCAGTTCGGTGCCGCGGAATTCCTCGGCGGTGATCCCGATAACTGTAAACGGATGGTTGTTCAGAAGAATTTCTTTGCCGACCAGATTCGGGTCGCTCGCGAAGCGTCGTTGCCATCCCGTGTAACTGACTACCACAACTGGATGAGAGAGCTTTGTGCGATCTTCTTCAGGAGAAAAAGTTCTTCCCTTGATGGCGCGAACACCGAGAGTATCGAAATAGTTACCGGAAACCTCATAACTCCAGATCCGTTGATTATTTCCGTCTTTGCTCAAACTGAGAGGGGCAAAGCGATAAAGGAGTAGATTTGAGAGAACCTCGTTGCGGTCTCGAACGTCGATGTAGTTCGGGTACGAGAATGCGAGCATTGAATCGTTTTTCCCGCGGACGGAGACTGACACGATTTGTTCAGGATGGTCCACCGGCAAAGGCCGCAACAGCACCGTATTCAGCAAGCTGAAGATCGCCGTATTGGCACCAATACCCAGTGCCAGAGTGACTACTGCCACCAGGACAAACCCGGGCCTTTTTGCGAGACTGCGAATCCCGTAACGGATATCTTTGATAATGCTTTCCATAATCTTTGTCCTCGGGTCAGTGGTCAGTGGTCCGTTGTCAGTGGTCAGTTGTCCGTAGTCAGTGGTCAGTAGTCAGTCAGTGGTCTTCGAGGTACCACGAACTGACCAGGGACCACGAACTGACCACGGACCACGGACTACGGACAACTGACAAACAGTCACTCATACCGGAGCGCAACGAGCGGATCGACCTTGGTCGCACGCCGGGCCGGTAAATAACAGGCAATCAATGCAACAAATGTGAGCAAACCAGATACGACTGCAAACGTGGCTACGTCGTAACTGCTCACCCCAATAAGCAGTGACGAAATTACTTTCGACAAGGCTATCGCCATCACCAAACCAAGGAGCACACCAAAAACGGCCAGCTTCATTCCCTGCCCTGTCACCATCCGCAAGACATCTCGTCGATTTGCTCCTAAAGCCATCCGAATTCCAACTTCTCTGGTTCGCTGTGAAACGACGTAAGCCATAACGCTATACAATCCCACCGCACTCAACATCAGGGCCAACACTCCAAAGGCGAGCGAGAACGTCGCTGCGAGGTTTGGTCCCCACAACGCCCACGAGAGATGGACCGGCATTGTCTTGACTGCAAACATCGGCACTTGCTGATCAATTGCTTTCAGAGCTGTTCTCACCGAGCCGACCAGCGCCAGCGGATCGCCATTGGTGCGAAGGACTAGTGTCATTGCAGCCGGCCTGCGTTGAGACAGGGCAGAATAGAAGTACGGCTTGGGATCTTCGGCGAGTGAGCGATATTTTCCGGTCTTAACAACGCCCACGACTTCAAGACGGTCCTTGCTATCCGCGCCAATCAGGATGCGTCTGCCGACGGCACTCTCGCCGGGCCAAAGAATTTGCGCCAGCTTTTGATTGATGACAATTACCTTTTGCGTCTTCTGTTGATCACGATCATCGAAGTTTCGTCCTTCAATAAACGGGATTTGCATGGCATCGAAGTACCCCGGACTGACAACGGTGGTCATTACGTCACGACCGGCACTCCCGCGCGCAAGTGTTTCACCTTCTCTTAAAACTGGACCAGTCGAGTTGGAACTGTCTCCCAGCGGTACCAATCGAGTTAGACCTGCGGCTTCCACTCCCGGCAGTGCTTTCGCTTGCTCAATGACTCGGTGATAAAAGTTTCTGGCCTTTTCATCTTCATATCCGACGAGGAGTGGATTCATTGAAATCAGCAGAGCATTTCGCGTGGTATTGAAACCCGGGTCGATTGACTGGGCTTTGCGAAAACTCTTGATGAAGAGTCCGCCACAGACCAGGACCATCAACGAAAGTGCGATTTGAGCCACCACGAGTGAATTGCGCAAAGTAAGGCGGCGAGTTTTCCCTCTCTGCTCCGACTCCGAGGTTCCTTTTAGTACCGGAACCAGTTGCGGATTCGAAGAATGCAAAGCTGGAGCAAGGCCAAAAAGGATTCCGGTTGCTACTGAAGCAGCGATAGTGAAGAGCAGTGCGCGAGAGTCGAGCGAAAAGAAATCGTTAATGACGTTGTAATCAAGAACCGGGATCATTCCCTGCATTAACTGCGTGGCCCAGTAAGCGATCAATAGACCAAGTCCACCTCCCAAGAGCGAAAGCACGAGACTCTCGGTTAACAGTTGGCGAACCAATCGCGGGCGACTTGCCCCAAGCGCGAGTCGAATCCCAATTTCTTTACGCCTTGCAGCACCGCGGGCCAGCAGAAGATTCGCGACATTCGCACACGCGATCAAAAGAATTAGACCGGCGATGGCCATCGCGATCGCTCCAGCCGTTTTGATTACCAGGTTAGCTTCTGACCAGCGACCCTCGAGCTCGCTTAAAACCTTCGCCTGAGTGCCGGTCGCACGCTCATTCGAATAACTCTGATTAAGGCGCTGCGCAATTGCGTTCATTTCGGCTGACGCCTGCGACAAGGAAACATTCGGCTTCAACCTCCCGACGACATTCATCCAATGACTATCGCGAGACTCAAGCAGACCAGTTGCAGATCTAAGTTCTTCCACCATCGCAATCGGCGCCCAGAAATCCATTGCAAGGCCAAACTTGGTTCCTCTAAAGAAATCGGGTGCGACGCCGATTACCTGGTATTGACGCGCATTTAGCTGAATCGCTTTTCCAATAATGTTGGGATCAGATCCGAGCCGGCGCCGCCAGAGACTGTCGCTAACGACGACCACCGCATGTGCGCCACGTGCTCCGTCTTCTTCTGGAAGAAATGGACGGCCCATCGCCGGTTTAACTTCAAGCACTGCAAAATAATTTCCACTGACAGCCTGTCCCCAGATGACGTCGTTCTGATTTTCAGTGTTGAGGGCCGCTTGGACCATATCCTCGGCGGCTAGTCCGGTGAACGAGGTGGCCTGGTTGCGATAATCCACAAAATCCGGATAAGAGATTTCATCACTCACGCCCCGGTCCTCAGCTACTTCTATGGGACGAACCAGGCGGTCAGGATCGGGCACGGGTAAGGGTCGCATCAGGAAGGCGTTGACTCCGCTGAATATGGCGGTATTTGCGCCAATTCCAAGCGCGAGCGTTACCACCGCAACAGCCGTCACACCCGGCGTTTTAATTAACATGCGCACCGCATAGCGCAGATCTTGTAATAAAGTTTCCATAAGGTTTGGATTCCTCGAACCGGGTCTAACTTAAGACGTGACAAACTGTCAGGCTGTTAACTAATCTGTTAGCAACACTGCGGAATAACTCCGCCTCTTATCGTTTGCGGCTCGCTTGAATGTTTATTGTTACCCTGAGCTTGCGCCCGACTACACCCTTGAAGGCGTTCACTCCAAAATCAAAGCGGTCCAGTTCAGCGGTTGCGCTGTAATAAATAAACTCTTCACCATTCGGTGACCGACTGCGATCAATCGCGTTCACGGCCAGTGGAATCTTTTTGGTTGTTCCTCGGATACAAAGATCTCCAACAACGTCGAGCGAGTCACGATCCTTACCCGGGGCGACCGTGGAACTGCTGAACGTGAGCTCAGGATACCGGTCAACTTCCAGGAAGCCTCTAGCTTTTAGTTGGGAATCGCGTTTGCGGTTGCCGGTATCGATGCTGTCAGCTCGCAGGGTCGCTCGGACCATTGAGCGGCTTACGTCCACGTCATCCAGATCAATCACCCCGTCGAATGCCTTGAACTTTCCGAGGACCGTAAAAAAGAAGAGTTTTTTGATACTGAATTCAACCGACGAGTAAGCGGGATCAAAACGCCACAGTTTAGCTTCCTGGTCGATGTACTTTTGAGTTTGCATTCATCGACTCCTTTTAATGGTCCAGGCAATGGGGAGCACCAGCAGTGATGCACTGCAGCTGGACCAGTTAACCAACAATAAGGAACTATTCGTATCGCAATGCTTCCAACGGATCGACCTTAGTTGCTCGAACCGCTGGTATAAAACAAGCCAATAGAGATACGAGTGTCAGAAGCAACGCTACGCAAACAAAAGTAAAAGGATCTGTCGCCTTAACCTGGTAAAGCTGTTGGGTATCCAAGACTCGGGAAGCCATGACTGCAGCCGACAAACCGATGACGACTCCACAAAGCGTCAGCCACAGGCCCTGTCGCAGAATGAGACCAATCAGATTTCCGCGCTGCGCGCCAAGGGCGAGACGAATTCCCAACTCTCGCGTACGACGCAAGACAAGCCACGCCATCAAACCATAAACACCAAGCGCCGCCATCATTAACGAGATGCCACCGAACAGCGTGATGAGCGACGACGCCAGACGCGTGGCCGCCAACGCAGCACCAATCTGCTCAGACATTGCCGAGATATTCTTAACGGGCAGAGTCGGATCGAGCGCTATTAATTGCTGGCGGACCACCGGTATCAGATCAACAGCGGGACCGCGGGTTCGCAACACCAGGTTTGTATAACTGTCGTAACCGCGCTGTGATGAGGGGAGATCAAAATGAGGCAGCGGCGACTCTGTCAGGTCATGATATTTTACGTCTCTTATCACGCCGACAACTTCCATCCCCGGGCCGTTGGTTTTGGTAGCTACTCGCCTGCCAATCGCACTCTCACCCGGGAACAAGCGGTTAGCAAGAGCCTCGTTAATGACGACAACCGGGTTGGCACCCTCGCGATCCCGCTCGGTGAATCCACGACCGGCTAAAAACTTCATGCCCATGGTTTCGTGGTAGGTTGGGCCAACCGTACTGGCGTCGAACGCCATCTGTTCGTTAGCCAGCGGCTGGCGACCTTCAACGAACAAGCTACTCATGTATCGACTGTCGCTAAAAGGAATCACGAGACCGTAACTGACACGGTCAACTCGCGGTGTGGCTCTCAGCTTCTCCAACAACTCATTCTGGAAAGCCGCTCCCCGCGCGGCGTCATATTTTTTCTCATCGAGGTCGAGCGGAACTATCAGGATATTTTCCACCTGATAACCAGGCTCGATTGCGAGAAGGTTTCGCAGACTCTTAATACAGAGTCCAGCGCCAATCAACACAACGATCGCAATACTCAATTGACCAATCACGAGAAAGCTACGCAGGTAATGCCGACGTTCTCCGAGAACTGTACCGCCGTCATCTTTTAGAACGGGCACAAGTTCAGTTCGTGAACTCTGCCATGCAGGCAATAAACCAAAAATCAGACCAGCAATCAGCGTAGTCAACGAAGTGAAAGCGAGTACTCGCAGGTCCAACGTTTCGCCGAAAAATGTTTGGGCGACAGTGAGATGCGACTGACTCCTCACCAGGAGTGCGACTAACCATGGAGCCAGGATCAGACCGGCGATGCCACCGCTTACCGCAAGCAGGAGACTTTCTATTAATAATTGCCGGACAATCTGCAAACTGCTGGCGCCAAGTGACAATCGGATCGCAATCTCCTTCTTTTGCGAGACTCCACGGGCAAGTAAAAGACTGGCCACATTCGCGCACGCGATTAGCAGCACCAGCGCAACTACAATCATGAGTAATTTCAAAGGCGCCGAAAATCGCTGTCTCAGAATCGAAATGCCCTTCCCGCCGTACTCGAGATTGATATGTTGTTCGCTAAACGGAAGTCCCCTGGTGATGACTCCCGGTGGAGTATTGGCTTCCTTAACATGCTGGGCCAATAAATCGAGCGACGATTGGGCCTGGCTTGCAGAAACGCCCGGCTTCAGGCGACCTAGCAGTTGTAACCAGCGATCAGTCCGCTTCTTCAGGAATGTTGATTGGGACAACTGAGGATGCATCGTGACCGGCACCCACATTTCAGCCGGCCTTTCGAGGGTCAAACCGCCGAACTGCTTTGGTGCTACTCCGACAATCGTCAAAGGAACATCATTGAGAACCAGTTGCTGACCGACCGGATTCAACGCTGGTCCAAATCTTCTCTGCCTGAAAGCTTCGCTGATCACGACTTGTGGTTTAGGGCCAGTCGCGTCATCTCCATTTTGCAAAGCGCGACCCAACGCCGCGTTTACTCCGAGGACTTCAAAATAGTTATCCGAAACATACTCAGACGGAATTCGCTCGAGTCCTTCGTTGGTCTTTAGTTCGAGTTCGGTCCTACTGAAAGCAATCAGGCCTGCCAGCACGTCTGTTTGGTTGCGGTAATCGGCATAATCAGGATACGAAAATGCGTTACTCACGAAGTAGGGACTTACACTAATGGACCTAACAAGGAAGAGTTCTTCAGGATTGTTGACGGGCAGAGTGCGAACCAACAGTTTGTCAGTGACACTGAAGATTGCGCTGTTAGCGCCGATACCAAGAGCGAGCGTGATGATGGCCACGAGGCTGAAGCCAGGGCGTTTAAGTAATGAGCGTATTCCGTAACGAATGTCGTTGAGCATTGCCTAATCAACTCCAGTCAGTAGAACTAATTCTGCATTACCTATTCATTCCCTTTCCTCGCAACGTTCCAAATTCTTCTGCCCGTTTTTTATTCGCACCTCAGGGCTTCCATCGGATCGACCCTTGTAGCGCGCAACGCCGGGATGAAGCACGCTGCCAGTCCAACAAGCGCAAGTGCGAGTGCGACTAAGACAAAAGTGAGTGGATCCTTAGCGGTCACGCCAAATAGGAGGCTTGAGATTACGCGGGTCAAAGCGAATGCTCCGATCAAGCCAACCGCCAACCCTAAAAGAATTAGTCGAAGCCCCTGAGTCACGATGAGCACGATAACGTCGCGAGTCTGCGCTCCGAGTGCGAGCCGGATGCCAATCTCATTAGTTCGTTGGGCCACCGAATAACTCATCACGCCATACAGGCCAACGATCGTTAGAACCAGCGCAACAAGGGCAAAGATCGAGAGTAGAGTTGTATTGAATCTCGGAGTCGCAACCGAAGACGAGACATACTCGTCCATTGTCTTGATGCTGAAGAGCGGCAGGTCCTTATCCATCGCCGCGACCTCCTTGGTAACAGCGGATACAAGCGAATGCGGATCAGTGCTTGTCTTCACTACAACTGTCATCTGTGTAAACGGTATTTGCGACTGTGGCATGTAATAAGCAGGTTTTGGTGCCGTATTAAGTGTGCGATTGCGTATGTCTCCGACGACACCAATAATTTCACGCATAGTCGAGTCGTCGTTCTCGTATGTTGAGATACCCGGATGAATTCGCTTGCCAAGCGGTTCTTCATTCGGAAAGTATTGGCGCGCAAATTCCTGGCTGATGATGGTTACTGGTCGCGAGCTGTGTAGATCATGTTCGTCAAAGTCGCGTCCTTTGATGATCGGTATCCCCATGGTCTTGAAGTAACCTGTCTCAGCCGAGAAAAAGTCGGCGGAGGGTTCATCTTTTGGAGCAACCGGACGCCCTTCAATCTTAAAGGAAATTCCGAAGCGGTCTCCGCTTAAAGGAAGCGGAATGATTGAGCTGACGGACTGAACGCCGGGTAGATTTTTAATCCGACTATTCAGCTCGTAGTAAAAGCGGCTCTGCTTTTCTGATGGATAACGAATCTCAGGCAAAGCAAGATTGAAAGTCAAAATATTCTCGGTCTTCAGACCCGATCCAACATTCTGTAAACGCCACAGACTCTTCAACAAAAGCCCGGCGCCGACTAACAGCACGACTGCGATGGCCAACTCACTGACAACCAGTGCGCCGCGTACATAGTTTCGCCTCGCACCTTCGCCGGAACCTCGTCCACCTTCTTTAAGAGATTCGGTCAATTCAGTGCTGGAGGATTGCAGAGCTGGCACCAAACCGAAGACCAGACCGGTAAGCAATGACACTCCAAAAGTAAATCCAAGCACACGCCAGTCAAGGCCAACATGGATGGCTCTTGGAATATCGTCTTTTCCTAAGGCGATCAGTAGATCCGACCACCACACCGCAAGCAGCAATCCAATCGCACCGCCAACCAGCGACAAGATCACACTCTCGGTAAGGAGCTGCCGAATGACTCGCAATCGGCTTGCGCCGAGGGCGGACCGAATAGCCATCTCTTTATGACGGCTCATCGCCTTCGCGAGCAGAAGGTTCGCTACATTCGCACAGGCAATCAACAGCACGCAGGCCACAGCTCCAAGTAAAATCAACAGGGCCGGCCGAATATCACCAACGAGCGCCGTTAAAGCGGGTTCGACAAAAGTTCCCTTGTGGGTGTTGGTATTCGGATATTGTTGTTCCAGTCTTGCCGCAATTGTGGTGACATCGCTTTGGGCCTGTTCAATAGTGACTCCTGGTTTAAGACGACCAACGAGTCGGAGAAAATGCGCACCGCGTTGACCAGTCACGGGGCTCTTTCCACTTGCGTCACCGGCAATGGTGGTCCATAACTCAGACGGTTCGTTCTGGATTGGAAATTCAAACGAGGCCGGCATGACACCGACGACTGTGAAGGCGACTCCATCAAGTGTGATCTTCTGATTCAGGATTGATGGATCACCGCTAAACTTGCGTTGAAACAACCGTTGGCTGAGGACCACCGTTCGACCCGTGTCGTTTGGCTTATCATCATCGGGTAGAAAGCCCCGGCCAAGCACCGGCGACACACCAAGCACCGAAAATACATTTGCCGTTACAACGGTTCCCTGTAAACGAGCTGGTTCGCCATTACCGGTGAGGATGTAGTCACCGCTGTGATAACAGGCTAGGCCTTCGAAGACATTGTTTTGATCTCGCAGATCGAAATAGTTGGGAAAAGAATAAGAGCCACGGAGTAGGCCGCGTTGCTGATCTGTTTCAGTAACAGCTACCAGTGCTTCCGAATTTGGAAATGGAAGCGGTCGCAGCAATACAGCATTGACGACACTGAAAATGGCAGTATTGGCGCCGATACCTAAAGCAAGTGCGATAGTAGCAACGATGCTGACGCTCGGCGATTTGAGCAACATCCTGATGCCATAACGAATGTCCTGAATGAGTGTTTCCATGATGGTCCTTTCCCCCTAGTCAGTGGTCTGTTGTCAGGATCTTTGGTCTTTGATCTTTGATCTCGGTCTTTGAGTTTCCGGGCAAAGATCAAAGGTCAAAGACCTAAGATCAAAAACCAAAGACCAAAAGATCAAAAACCCTTCATTCGTATCGCAACGCAATCAATGGATCGACGCGAGATGCGCGACGAGCCGGAAAATAGCCAGCTAACATTGCTACCAGGACCAAAAGGCCGGCTGCGATAATCAGAGTCAACGGATCAGTTGGACTCAAACCAAATAATTGTTTCGAGATTAGCGTTGCCGCTCCGAGTGCTAACGGGACTCCGATCGCCAGTCCAATCAGCACCAGCACCAGCGTATCTCTTAAGATCAACCAGAGAATGTTGGTGCGTTGCGCGCCCAGCGCCATGCGAATACCAATTTCATTAGTACGCCGCACTACACCATGGGCCATCACTGCATAGAGCCCAATACAAGCCAGTAAAAGAGCTAGTAAACCAAAGAAACTAACCAGCTTCGCTATCATCCGATCTTGCTTAAGAGTGTTATTAACCTGCTCACTCAGAGTGGTCACATTAACAATCGGTAACCGCGGATCGACCTCTGCGATTGCGGCCCTGATCGATGGTCCAAGCTGCGCTGGATTTCCATTACTTCGAACTTCAAAACTTGCCGAATACGGCTCATCATCCTGATAGATCGGCAGGTAGGCAGTTTCCATTGGAGCGGTACGAGCATCCGCTGACTTTATGTTGCCGATCACACCGACAATCTCGAGCGTATCTTTCGGAT
>DASROI010000147.1:0-7210 GCA_035646955.1 Pyrinomonadaceae bacterium | reverse complement strand
ATCTTGATGGGCGCTCTGATTGGCAGCGCCGGTGCTTACGCCGTCAGCAAGCTTCTGATCGCCGCAATCCCGTCTCTTCCGACCCGCGATCCAATTACATTGGTGATAACAACTTTTGTACTGATTGTAATTGGCCTCGTTGCCTGTTACCTCCCTGCACGCCGCGCCACCAAAGTTGATCCGCTGGTAGCGCTACGTTACGAATGAAGTGTTTTGAACGTGCCGACCAGCAATTACAACTAAGGCATCTTCACATCTCGAATCCACAGTTAGCCTCTGCGTCACTCAGCGGTTCTGTGCGCCTTTCTCAACCAAAGGTAGAACTTATTTTGGTTGTAAGAGCAGCATCGCAGAGATACGCAGAGAACCGCAGAGTGACGCAGAGATTGAGCAAGGGAATAAAGAGCCACTAAAACTGGTATTAATCTATTAACAAGAGCAGTTTCCCGGGTGGCCGAGACAACCTGTGGGAACCTTGAAGAGATCGCATCGAATTAAGGGCTTCGGTGCGTAAGAGCGCGCGAACGGTTCACATTTAAGCGGGCTCGTGGACCGCGCGCGCTTTGTCTTCGCGCAAGTCGATTGTTGATAGAGGGGAATAAGGAATGCAGATTGAAGATTTGTCCTCGGTAGAGCGCCGATTTTTTCACGGCCTGTTGACGAATGTCGACGAAGTAGATCATTTGATGGCGAATGACTCGTTATTGGTCGACGTGTTGAGCGGATCCGAAGTAACCAAAAACGAGTTTCTGACCGTCTTGAGATCTGGTCAGCTCAAGTTTGAAAAAATCAAGCAGTTGGGCTCGCGATCTCGGTTTTACGCTGATACAGCCGTGGTAACGGGTACAACCGAGATGAGCGGCCGTTTTGGCGATGAGCCATTTTCAGTGTACAGCCGTTACACCCATGTCTATCTCAAGTTCCAGGAGCGGTGGTTTTTGGTATCTGCGCAAGGAACTCAAATTAAGCCTTCGGAGTGATTCATCTGCTGAACTCCTTGGAGTGCGCCGGCCTGGCGGCGCTTTTTTAAACCGCACCTCCAAGTCAGACCTTTATCTAGCGGAATTCAGTGTTGGCCCTGCTGAACAAGCGAAAAGGCGCGACCGGTTTTGGACCTGTCGCGCCTAATCTAAATGTGGTCAACGTCCTCACCCCGCCAACCACGTTGATGGAAGGATTCACCAACCATCTAGTTGTACTGGACTATATAGAATAAATAGCGAAGCCGCAAATGCAGACGGCCTCGGGCTCGGTCCGCAGCTACTGTTTGATCCGAATCGTGCCAATATTACTCGTCAGACTATGCGCGACAAGTTTCACCTGACACGTGCCTGCCGGCAGGTTATCGGGGAGTCGGAACGTTACCTGCGCAAAACCCCACCCGTTTGGAATTAGACTGACGTTTTGAGCAGGAAGATTATGAACACCACCGTTAGCGTCCGTGAGAGTAATCGCAACCGCCGTAGCATCCTCGCCCGCAAATAGCTGCAGGTTTAGCACGAAAATTATGACGCGCGTGTTTGGGTCATTAGGATTCTTGAGAAGATTCGCCGGGTTAACTACCAAAAAAGGATCCCTGGTGAACAACACCGAGTCAAATGCAGCAAGTAGATTTGTCACCGGCGGCGTGAGATCCAGATATATTATCGGTGGTGCTAATGACTCTCGACAAGATCGCCGCTATCAAGCGGTCTAATTCTTTTTACTGAACTCAATGACCATACGCTCAGCGCACTTGCTGAGCGGGCATTCGAGCGACAGTTTCAAAAAGATGAGTCCTGTTTGTAGCCGGTGAGGAAGCACTCGGATTGTATGTCATCGTCGACGGCGCGTGGCGTGCATTTCGAGTCAGTGTCGATGGTCGCGAGCAGGTGATTCACGTCGAGCGCGCAGGAGCCACTGTCGGCGAGGTACCTGTTTTCCCCCAACATTCGTAGCGTGACTTAAATCATCGCGCGGGCGTTCACCAAGCTCTAATCTGGGCATCAGTTGGTATATGGTCAAGCTTGTGGGATTGGAGTATGAGTACAATGACGCGGAACGGTCCAAATTCAACTCTTCCGGGTCAGGATCTAAAAACCGAAAAGATGCCTGGTCACTGGGTGCTTGCTCGGCTCGGCAAACGGGTTCTTCGCCCTGGGGGAATGGCGCTAACGCGACGCATGCTGACAGCGCTGCGTGTCGGGCCTAAAGACGACGTTATTGAGTTTGCTCCCGGCATGGGAATTACGGCTCAGCTCACAAACGCGTTGAAGCCCCGATCTTATGTGGCGGTCGAGCGAGATAAGGCTGCTGCCAGGATCGTTAGCGGATACCTAAAGGGCAACAACCAACGTTGCGTAATTGGTAATGCCTCAGATACAGGCCTTGCTGACCACTGCGCAACGGTGATCTACGGAGAAGCTATGCTCACGATGCACCCCGACGAGGTAAAACGCAGCATCATGAGTGAATCCTATAGGCTGCTAAGACCTGATGGCCGCTACGGTATTCATGAGATGTGCCTGGTGTCAGACAATCTCGACGAGAAGCAAAGAAGAGAAACCGAGCGTGCACTCACCGGGGTGGTCCATCATGGCGTCAGGCCATTAACTGTTTCAGAGTGGCAATCGCTGCTCGAGTCGGAAGGCTTTTCTATTGACTCGGTGGAAGTGGCTTCGATGAATCTGCTCGAACCCCGACGCTTGATTAGCGATGAAGGGTTTGCCGGTGCTTTGCGTTTTGCCTGGAACGTTCTCCGTGATTCCAAAGCGCGCGAGCGGGTACTGGAGATGCGCTCGGTCTTCAGACGGCATCGCAAAGTACTCGGCGCAGTCGCAATTGTCGCTACCAAGAGAAAATGATGAAGCCGCATTTTGGCGGAGGAGTTGCTATGAGTAAAGAAGTTCCGGTTGCTGAAACCACTGACGAAGCTAAACAACTCGTTAGTCTGCTGCAGTACCAGGAAAAATCGATTGTCAGTCGTGTGCTACTGAAGAATCAGGGAGGGACAATCACGTTATTCGCGTTTGACAAAGACGAAGGACTAAGTGAACACACGGCACCTTTCGATGCCCTGGTTGCTGTGCTCGACGGCGAAGCTGAGATCGAGATTGCGGGAAAGAGTCACAAAGTTGGTACGGGCGAAATCCTTAAGCTGCCCGCCAATCAACCTCATGCGGTCAAGGCAATAAGCAGATTCAAGATGTTGCTAATGATGATTCGGGCATAGCTCCTGGATTGTGTTGACAATATGAACCGGGCGTGACAAGGTCTCGCCCGAACACCGATACAGCAACGTTTACTTAACCCGCGCTGGGCACTCAATAGAAAGTATCGCCCCAAAAACAATTTGTCTTGAGAGAGGGATGCCATGAAGAAACTGTGGCTGGTCTTTATCGCGATCTTTGTTTTTTCCTTTGCTGTTTTGGGATGGGTGGGAACCGAGATCTTCAGGCAGGCGCCGCCGATTCCTCGCGAGGTTGTTACGACCGATGGCCAGGTCCTTATCGCCGACGACGAAATTCAAAACGGCCAAAACGTGTGGCAGGCTATGGGTGGCATGGAGATCGGATCCATCTGGGGCCATGGCTCTTACGTCGCGCCCGACTGGACCGCCGATTATCTTCATCGTGAGTCACTCTTCATTCTCAATGAGTGGTCCAAAAGTAACTTTACAAGTGCCTACGACGATCTTTCCTCTGAGCAGAAAGCAATGCTGCGTCAACGGCTACAAGACTTGATGCGGAACAATACTTACGACGAGAGTACTGGTCGGTTGACGCTCGATCCGGTTCGCGCTCGCGCCTTCGACGACAACTTGAAACACTATTCAGCAATCTTCACTGACGGTAACTCGAATTACGCTATTCAACGGAATGCGCAATCAGACCCGGTGAAATTGCGCGAGCTGAACGCTTTCTTTTTTTGGACGTCGTGGGCTTCGGCTGCCAATCGTCCTAATAACACGATTTCCTATACGAGCAACTTCCCCTCTGAACCACTAGTCGGCAACGTTCCGACCAGTAGCGCGATTGTTTGGACCGGGGTAAGCGTTATTGTTTTGTTAGCTGGAATCGGCTGGCTGGTTTGGTATTACGCCCAACGTGGCGACGGTGAAGTAGTCTCGACCGAGGTGCCCAGTCATGATCCGTTAATTGGCGTACAGATGTCGCCGTCCCAGAAAGCAACCGTTAAATACTTCTTAGTCGTGACGCTCTTGTTCCTTTTGCAGATTGTGATGGGAATGCTTACTGCACACTACGGCGTAGAAGGACAAGGGTTTTATGGAATCCCTCTTGCCGACTATTTACCTTACGTTGTCACACGCACCTGGCACACTCAACTTGGAATATTCTGGATCGCTACAGCCTGGCTGGCGGCCGGACTTTTCATTGCACCCTTCATCTGTGGATATGAACCAAAGTATCAAAAACTTGGCGTCGATGTGCTTTTTGGAGCCTTGTTGATTGTCGTTCTGGGATCGATGGCGGGCCAATGGATGTCAGTTATGCACAAACTTTCAGGCACGGCATGGTTCTGGTTTGGTCATCAGGGTTACGAGTACATTGATTTGGGAAGAGTATGGCAGGCGGCACTTTTTGTTGGACTGCTCTTGTGGCTTTTTCTCATCGGGCGAACCGCGATTCCGGCACTCAAAACCAGGGGTAATGCGAAATCCCTGATCGTTCTCTACTTCCTGTCCACAACCGGCATAGCGCTCTTCTACAGCCCCGGCTTGTTCTGGGGAATGCGTTCACATCTTTCAGTTGTTGAGTACTGGCGCTGGTGGGTTGTGCATCTGTGGGTCGAAGGCTACTTCGAAGTGTTCGCTACTGTTGTGATTGCGTTTCTCTTCGCAAAGCTCGGAGTGATTCGAGGTGAGAGCGCTGCGCAGGCAGCACTTCTTTCGGGCGCGATCTATTTGACCGGTGGCATTATCGGAACACTTCACCATCTATATTTCGCCGGCACACCAACCGTCGCTCTAGCGTTCGGCTCAGTGTTTAGTGCGCTTGAAATCGTCCCTCTTCTGCTCGTGGGCCACGAAGCAGTCGCGAACATTCGTCGGTCAAAAGCTCGACCCTGGCTGAAGCAATACAAGTGGGTTGTCCATTTCTTCGTGGCGGTCGCCTTCTGGAACCTGGTCGGAGCTGGAATCTTTGGCTTCATGATCAATCCACCCATTGCCCTTTACTACATGCAGGGCCTGAACACTACGGCAGTACATGCTCATGGCGCCCTCTATGGCGTTTACGGCACACTCGGACTAGGCTTGTTATTGTTTTGTCTGCGAGCCATGAGGCCTGAACTCAGGTGGAAGGAACGACCAATCTGGTTTGCGTTCTGGGCCATCAACATCGGACTGATGCTTGAGATCCTTTTGAGTCTCCTACCCGTTGGCTTAATGCAAACTTATCAATCAGTGTCGGTGGGCTACTGGTCGGCACGCAGTCCGGAGTTTCTGCAAACTGATCTAATGCAGACGCTGCGCTGGCTGCGGATGATTGGGGATACCATTTTCGCTCTGGGAGCACTTTCGTTCGTTTATTTTGCGCTAGACCTGATGTTCCGCCGTCCAGCCAACACGGTGACGCAAATTTCTGCGACGGCCCCGTCCGAGGCAACATAGGCCACGTGAAGTTTGAATCAGCTGTTGGGGTGATACCCTATTCGCCAATATCGTTCTCGTTACGAGGCCAGCAACTCACTGAGTGTCTTCTTGGGGCGCCATTCGTGCCCGGTATGGCGGAACGATGTCGGGTCAGCATTAATGAGTCCAACCAGTACTTCCGTGACGATCTGACCACCAATTGGACCAAGCCGATTTCCTCCGGTAGACACGTCTGCTTCCCGGAGAATGTAGTACCACAAAGGTGTCTCACCATTCCCTCCCGTGAACGCGACGCCAATCTCGTCTTTCGTCAGCGGAGTGATTCCAAGGTGACGGGCGACTGATTCGCCAGATGGCAGGCCAATACTCTGCCCGCGTTGAAGATCACGAACGGCCAACGAATGATAGGCTTGAATTTCGGTCTCACCGGAGATTGCAACCGGCAATTCAATTAGCGCTCGCACCAGTTTTCCATCAATCTTCTTAGACCGCTGTGCCTGCGTCACCCCAGGTGCGTCGAAAAATAGAGTCCAATCGACCGAGCGCTCACGTGGTACCGGACGGAATCCCAGGAGATCAGGAAAGACCTGCACGGGCTCATTTTGTAAATTCAATTGGTAGTGATGCCGAATCTGGCTGTGGCCGTAACGATAGGCCGCATCTGCAAACTCTAATGGTATGAATCTGTCACGTCCGGGATGAAACCACCGTGGACCTTCTCGAAGGACTTGTTCCACAAGGGTCTCTCCTACGAGCGCAGGAAGAAACTCGTGCAGAACGATCCATTGATAATGCCAGCACAACTGCCGAGCCGCCTCGTCGAATACGTGATCGTTAGCTGCTCCGTTTTGCCGGACATCATCTACGAATGCGTTATGGGCTTTGAGCATAGCGAGATGCAACTGCGAAATTAGCATGTGCGAATCGTTGCGTGGGTCGCCAATAATTGCTGTGCCTTCTACATTTCGTTGGACGTCCAACCCGTCTAAACCAAGCAGGAACTTCACCGGATCGTCACGTTGGTAGAGAAACGGATGGCCGGTTGGTCCATCGCCGTAAATTATTTCGAGATTGAGCTGCGGGCTCCGAGCATTATGCAATTCCGCCGAATTGGCGTGCGACCGCAAAATCGACCTGTCAGCCGTGATATCGTGAGCTACAAATTGACCAAAGATGGGCCAACCCGCGGCAGTGTCACCTAGTGATTCGGGAAAGTCATCGATATCTCCGCAATCGCAGGGACCGCCGGCGCGGCCGAGCGCCTGCAGGAATTGTTCGTCTGCCTGGTAAGACGGCAACTCGGGGAACATTCGAGCATAGGTTGCTGGGCCAACTGGCGCATCTATTGAGACCCTGGCTCGCGCAGGCGACAGGCAATGACCAGGAACTGATGTGACACGTTGCTTCTTTAGGCCCTCCACTTTGGTATCTCCTTGTACAGACTCGGTCCCCACGTTTTCTCAAGCCCGCGGTCGTCAGTGATCAACTTCCTCGCGAACTCGATAAATTATTTAGTGAAATTTGGATCGATGGCCAACCCGCTCAGTTGTTACGAATTACAACGTCATTTTGTGGAGCCTGGTGTCAAGTTTCAAGCTTTGGACCCTTCTGGTAATC
>DASROI010000146.1:0-19965 GCA_035646955.1 Pyrinomonadaceae bacterium | reverse complement strand
ACGAGAATTACAAGGCGTTTCATGCTGTCGTCCTTAAGGTTTGATAGTTCTTTCGCGGTCAATAACGACTGGGTCCACAGATAAGTTTCGATTATGTGTATATCCACGCCCGTTGTTTGCCTTTAAAGGCCAAGTCACAGATTCCTTTCAAGCAATTCTCAATATGGAACTTTGGGGAGCCCACGGAGGGACGCACCTACAACTGCTTGACTTGTCCCTGTTCGCAGCATAGATTCACTTCACATCGCGTAGCTTCAACCATTTAGCTTTCTCGATCCAGCTTTACGTTCAAGCTTCAAAGTCAAAGCATTCCCATGAGTGACAAGGATTTAAAAGATCTTAAAGTACTAATTGTCGAGGATGTCGAGGACGCACGACTGTATATGCGGATCGAACTTGAACAGGAAGGTTTTATCGTTTTCGAAGCCGCGGACGGACGCGCTGCAGTTGAAGCAGCTGCTCGAGATAAGCCCGATATAATCCTGATGGACCTGAGCCTTCCCAAAATGGATGGCCTGGCCGCCGCGAAACAGATCCGAGAAGACGAAAGATTCAAAAATGTCCCGCTAATTGCTGTCACCGCCCATCAAGAAAATGACTTTCGTGCTGGCGCTCGCGATTCTGGTTTTGACGCCTATATCACGAAACCACTCGACGTAAACTGGCTCAAGGGCCTCCTGGACCGCCTCCTTACCTAAACACCTGCAAATGCCGGCCATACCTGAGTCGATCACGATCCGAGATATCGACACTCTAGCCGAGCTGCGTCAAGTTGAAGTTTTGCAAAAAGAGATTTGGGGCGTTGAGGATCTCGAGGTGTTCCCCGCACTTGCTCTACGACCTCTAAGAGAGCTTGGCGGCATATTGATTGGAGCCTTCGATGCTCAAGAGTTAGTTGGCTTTGTTTTCGGCTTTCCGGGAATTATTGAAGGCGAGACTGTTATTCATTCGGATATGCTCGCTGTCAGACCGGAGTTTCGATCACTAAGTCTCGGTTTTCTTTTGAAGCTGGCCCAACGTCAGAAAGCTTTAGAACTTGGTATCGAGAAAATTACCTGGACATTTGATCCATTGCAGTCTCGAAATGCGCATTTGAATTTTGCGAAACTTGGCGTCACCTCAAGGCGATACGAAGTCAATTTTTATGGGGAGACGACTAGCTTCCTGCATCGCGGCAGTACAGACCGACTTTGGGTAACCTGGGACCTGAACAGCGATCGCGTTAAGAGCCGACTGTCGCAAGAAGAGCTTGCTAGTACGACGCCGGCAGATAGCCACAAGTTGATCATTATCAACTCGCAGGGATCTCCTACCTTAAACTTGACTACCGGCTCAAAAACACTTGTTATTGAAATCCTACTGACCAGGGCTGAGGCGCCGGTGATTGACAACTGGAGATTAGCTACACGAGAAGCGTTTCAATTTGCAATCCGCGCGGGGTATGAGGTTCGAGAATTTTGGCGCGGTCCTGCAACGGGGCAATACGTACTAACTCATGAATAATTAGTTGGCGGGAGCTTTTGCTTTGTTGGCTTGAATATATTGCTCCAGCTTCTTCTTATCAGGATAGGATGGGTTTTTCTTTAAGTATTCTTCGTATTCGATAGCTGCCTTGTCTTTCATTCCAGCGGCATTGTAAAGCGTTGCGAGCCGCATATGTGCTTCAATTTTTCCCAATCGCGCGGCCTCAGTCAAAAACGTTACTGCTTTTGAGCCTTTCTTTAATTGTAAATAGACCTCACCCAGCAGAAGATTAGCTTCACCGGAATTGGGTTGTAACTCTATAGCCTTTGTTAAGGGATCGACGGCCTCGTCAAACTTTTTACTCGCACTTCGTACGCGACCAAGATTAATTAGAGCGAGCGCAAAAGTAGGACGAACCTGGGTTGCTTTAAGGTAAGCGTTTTCGGCTTCCGTAAGTTTGTTTTGCAGCAGATATGTTGTTCCCAGTTCGGTCCATGCCTGAAAGTCAGCTCCGTCATTCTCTACGATGCGTTTGAAAAGCCCTTCGGCATCGTCATACTTCTTCTTGTCCACTGCTTCCTGAGCCTTTTCAAAGAGCGACTCGTTACCACTACTTCGCTTGTAGGCATCAGCAGCTGAAATGGTTGCCGGCTTTCCCTTGGTGGTTGGGCCAAGAGGTTTCCATTCAAACTCGAGATCCTGTCGATAATCCGAACCAGGTATACCTGAGAGTACAATGTGGACACGCGATATCTCGACCGTTTCGACCTCCACGGCCAGATAGTATTCACTGATTCTAAGGTTATTGAACCGGTAACGACTTCCTGTGGGAACTGTTTGACGTTGAACCACGATACCAGCAAGGTTGTACAGAATGAGAGTCAGGCTAAGCGGTTTCTTAACGTCATCCGTGGTCTGGTCTCCTACTTTAACGTCTCCATAAAGTGACATGGTTCCCTGTGCGTGCACCCAAAAAGGGCCGGCGAACAACAAGATTGCACTGACCGCCAGAGCACGACAACCTGGACTCAAAACCAGGCCACGATCCACAAGTAGTGAGTTCATTGCAAAGCCCCGTCTCAAAACAGAAGTTTTCGGTTAGTAAAAAAGCGAGCCGCAATTAATTTCGCGGCTCGCTTGTCGAAATGCCAGGACATTAGAAAGTGTAACGGAAGCCCACCTGCATTACTCGCGGAGCGCCCTGAATCGCTGTGAAATTTCCGAACGCGCCGTTTGGTACTGAGGCTGGTTTAAATGGATCCAGGCCAACCGTGAAACCATCAACGCTGGTTAACCTCTGCGTATTGGTTACATTAAAGACATCCCAACGAATCTCAAGTTTATGAGATTCACTCCAGGGCATCTCGAAGCTCTTGTACAGGCCCATATCGAGATTGACGTAACCCGGATAGCGGAAGATATTTCGGTCTCCGCGCTCACCTGGTTCCCCACTGCGCAGACTATGGAATGCGGCTGCGGGATCTGAGAACAGGTTGGCAGGCTTCGCACCACCTCTGGTTGGACTTGCTTCAATAGGAGCAATTCGCACTACGTAGTTTCGTCGATTCCAATTCGTGGGCCAACCGCCGAAGTCTAATGGCGCTTCAACGGGTAGACCAGAGTTGTATCTAAAGATGCTCGAGACTTGCCAACCACCCAGAATGGCATTGACAACACCCGGGCTGTCGTTCAGGAAGTGACGTCCTTTACCAAAGGGTAGCTGGTAGATCAGGTTGGCATTCAACACATGCCTCACATCGAAATCAGAAACAGCGCGTTGTTGCCTCTGATCGACCGCATTAAGAATGAACGGGGTGAATGGCGCATCGGTCTGCAGCCCGGAAACGTCATCCAACGACTTCGAGAATGTGTAGTTCAAATCGTAGGTGAGCGTGTTGCCGAGACGTTGTCTAATACTCAGTGTTGCGCCGTGGTAGTCAGACGTGCCAATGGTGCTGTAAACAGCGAGCGCACCGTACTGCGGTTGGTAGAATAGGCGACGGCCGGAAACTGCGTCCAGATCATCCTGGGTTGTGGTCCAATCGTTGCCATTGAATTGCCCGTCACGATAGACAGCTTGAGTGTTAGTTAGCCCTACCCCCGCTGCTCCCAAAAGCGCTGGTCCAAGGGAACCAGGAGCATAAAGGTTTTCGAAGAAGGCGATGGGCCCCACGCTTCCAACTGGCGTGTTATTACGTCTCAATCGCTCGAGAACGGTCGCGGCCTCCATCCAGGTCAAACCGGATTGGGGGTCTCTGAAATTCAAGTTGGTTTGTACTGCGTCGCGACCCGCCAGAAGATTTCGCGCAAGTCGAGCCACGTACGCGGCTTCAATAACCATGCCGTGCGGCAGATCACGTTCATACGATACGTTCCAACTGTAATTGATCGGGGACACCAGATGGCTGTCGAGAGAGCTCTCGATTCGCCGGGCGTTGTCGGACGGTCTTTGCTGCGGGAAAGTAAGCGAGGACGGGACCACAATCGTTGGTAGACTCCTGATGTCCTGGCCGAAACCGGTAAATAAAGGAGCTGGCCGGGTAGTAACGTTGAAAGTACCTGCTGGAGTCGTTTGTGACGAAGCAAAACCAAGCGTGTTCTGAGAATTGAAGGTTACTGCGAGTTGTTGGCCGAAGTAGTCGTTGGTAACGGCGACGCCGGCACGTATCACACTCTTACCGTTTCTTCCCAGGGCATTACCAAACCAGTTGTCGCCGGCATCTGGTGACCAGGCTACAGCAACTCTCGGCTGGAAGTTGTTTTTGTCCCAATTGTAAAGACTGTCTGCCTTATTCACGACTAGTGGGTCGATATAGTTTATGCCGTTGTAAGCATTCTCGATCCTACGTTGAAGATACTCACCGAGTGGAATATTCGTGGTGGTCATAAACCCGTTTCGTTCATAAACAGGTTTGCTGAGCCCGTAACGTAATCCGAAGGTGAGTGTCAGATAGGGCGAAAGCTTCCAGGAATCCTGACCGTAAACATCGTATTCCTCTGTAGCGAAGTCGCGGACAACAGGAGTACCGGTCACGATCGGCTTACCATCGATTCCGAAATTGAAGCGCGCCGTGTATTGGGAATACCGGCCTATTACAGCTGCCAACGCCGCCTTCAGATCATCTGCGTTGCTGGTAATTGTATAACCGGCAGCAGTGATTGGAGCTAACAAAACATTTCCTGACGACTGGTAGAACAGCGGATTCGTTAGAGCATTATCAAATCCTGGACCAAAGTCGGCACGACTATTACGGACGATGCGAACATTGGTACCGAACTGCATGGTGTGGTTACCAGCAATCCACGAAAAGTCATCCGTTATGTTGTGAACCGGATTAACACGACTGGCTGTGTAGGACTCTGTCGTTGGCGTATACACAAAGCGAAAGAAAATATCGTTACCGGTCGTGTCGCCTTGATCGCTCACTGCCAAACGGGTCAGGCCGTAGCGAAAACTGTTAGTGCGTTTACTGTCTATGGCCCAGGTGTGGCCTGCCACATAACCCAACGGATGGCTCCATCGAGTTCGTACTGGTGTATCTGGAAATTGTTGAGCGTTGGTAGTACTAACCGGCGACGTGTCACTCTGATAGCTACCGCGCAGGAACAATTGTTGTGTTCCAGACTTTGTCAGGTTGAAGTCGAATCTGGCTTGATGGGCATTAAGTTTTGTTTGGTTAGGCGCATTGAAAATAAAACCGCCGGTGTTCAAAGTATCGCCACCGACAGTATTGCTCTGGTAACGAGTAGCTGCGCCAGCGAGAACATTTAAGGCCGCGTCGTTTATACCTACCGTAGGAAACATTCCCTGCAGAGTGGCCTTTGGCAGCGTAATGATTTGACTGTTAGCACTCGTGCATTGGTTGGCCGGAATACCTGGCAAGCAGCCTCTAAACCTGACATCACCGCGACCGAGGCTGGCGAAAGGTACCGTTCGCGCAGCTACCGACGCCTGGCTCGCATCCCGGCGCCCTTCATAACTGTAAAAGAAGAACGCTCGGTCTCTAACAATTGGACCACCCAGTGCTCCCCCGAAGGTGTTTCTGATCAATTTGGGGCGCGCTACGCCGGCGCGGTTATTGAAAAAGCTGTTGGCCTGAAAAATGGTGTTTCTGTGAGACTCGAACAACGCTCCGTGCCACTCATTTGTACCGCTCTTGGTGACAAGGGAAATCTGAGCGCCGGCTGAGCGTCCCTGCGTTGCGTTGGGATTGGAAGTAACAACACGAAACTCCTCAACGGCCTCAGCATTCAAACGAAGCACCGGGCTATTGATATCGTTTGTTTGCGCTTCATTTATATCGACGCCATCAAGAGTGATGTTCGACTGATCCGAACGAGCACCATTTACGTTGCCCGCTCGCGTTACACCTGGCTGCAGCGTCAACAACGTTATTGGGTTGCGCGCTTCAAGAGGAAGTTGCGTAATTTGCTGATTGACAAAATTGTTTCCAAGGGTCGCATCTTGAGTGTTTAAAAGAACTTCTCCTGCACCTGATGAAACGGTCACCGATTCATTGACGGCACCAACCTCAAGGGTGACGTCGACGTCTGAAGGCTTGTCGATTAACGCGCTGACGTCCGTTACTATAGCCTTCTTAAACCCTTTCGCCTCAACTTCGATCTGATACTTTCCGGGCGGGATCAAGTTGAAATTAAATCTACCCGAGTCTGTCGTTGTTTGGGTGCGCGAAAAATTCTTTTCGGCGTTGGTAAGAGTAACGGTCGCACCCGCGATTCGATTTCCCTGCGGATCAATGGCATTCCCATTGATGGCCGAAGTTCCAGATTGGGCTGAAGCGGACAGCACACCCAGAACCAGGCTAAAAATCACCCCGGCAATAACCACCAAGGGTCTTGACACAAAGTATTTGCTCATAACTCCTCCGGTAAAAGTGTTTGAGGATCGTTCTGTTCTCTGGGTATCCAAGAACTGCTCAACAGTTCTTTGGAACAAAACGACTCGACGAACCTACGGCTTGTTAATTGATCCAAAAGGCATGGGGGCTAGCAGCCCCAAAAATCAGATATTCAGGTTGATCCCTTGCACCTGTTATTCCGGAAGACTAAACAGGTCCGTAAACCTAAAACTCCCCACAATTCTCGATTGAACATCAACTGCTGGAACTTATGGACCCACAGTATATCCAAAATTCTGAGATATTCTACACTTTCTTGGACATGATGCGACATGATACTTAGTCAGGTTCAATGAAATTAGACGGAGGTGCTGACTTAAAAGAATGGAGAGGCGAGAAGCAAAAAGCCGAGGCAATGAAGCCCCGGCTTTTTTAACAAACGAGTGTTTGTCGGCTAAAAGGTGTAACGAAGAGCGAACTGCATGACCCGCCCGGCCTTAGTTTCACCCAACGGATTTTGTGTAGCCGAGAAGTTGCCAAAACCAACCGGCGGCGCTCCACCAAAAACAAACGGATCGGTGTTTAAGCCGGTACCATTGAATCCTGTGAACCGTTGTGTGTTGGTCAGATTAAAGACTTCCCAGCGGAATGTTAACGCATGACCTTCCCAGGGCATGTTGAAGGTCTTGTGTAAACCAGTATCAAGCGAGAAATATCCTGGCTGACGGATAACATTTCGATCACCAGCTTCGCCCGGTCTCGGATCACGGAAGCTCTGATAAACCGCAGTTGGATCCGCAAACATGTTTGGCTCGCCGTTCACATCGCCAAAGTTCGTCTCGACGGGACGCACTCTGACCATGCCTGACGAGATTTGCCAGTTTGTAGCCCAACGTTGGAAAGCAAATGGACGAAGCGCGTTGGGCAATCCAGAATTCCAACGGAAAATTCCCGTTACATCCCAACCACCTAGAATTCCGTTAACCAGTTTTCCAGAGCCCGACAAAAACTTCTTACCGCGGCCGACCGGTAAACTGACCAACCAATTGGCTGTGATGTTATGTCGAATATCGAAATCTGAGTTGGAATAATTCGACTCAGGAGTGAGTGGGTTGAAGATCAGAGAAGCTACTGCGAAGTTACCGGCGTTCTGTAGGCCCGAAGCATCATCCAGCGAGTGCGACAGAGTGTAGTTGAAATCAAATACTACATCGTTCGACAAACGCTGCCGGACGCTCACCTGGGCCGAGTTGTAGTTAGAGATCCCAAAAGTAGACCACGTATTCAACGCGGCATACTGCGGATTAACGAAGGTGTTATTGAAGATCGAGAAAGGCTTGTCGTCCCATCTCGCGCCGGACTGTAAGAAGGTGTAGTCCGTAACGTTCTGACCTCCAACGGCCGGCAAAGCAACTCGTCTGTAAGCGCTTTGAGTTGCAGTCAAAGACCTGTTTACACCAAGGACCGCAAACGTACCGGCGATTCCGGGAAGAATGTTTTCGAAGAACGGAATTGCTCCTACTGAAGTTATTGGCACTCCCGAATAGCGCAAGTCAATCAAAGCCTGCATTGCTTCGTAGAACGTTTGACCAGACTTCGGGTCTCGCAGATTGTTGAAATGCATGATGTCGCGTTGGGCCAGGAGGTCCCGGGCGAAACGGCCGACATAACTCACTTCGAACGAGAGGCCTCTACCCAACTCACGCGCATAGGAGAAGTTGTAGCTGTAATTAACGGGAGTCGTGATCGTGTCGTCGAGTGAAGTCTCGATTCGCTCAACTCCGTTTGGAAGTTGATTCAATGGGAAGGTGATCTGGTTGTTGAAAGTTCCGGCGATTCCCGGCAACGTCCGCACGTCCTGGCTACCACCCGTAAAGAGCGGGGCAAGTTTAGTGCTTACATTGTAGGTATTCACCGCGATCGTTGAAGCTGAAGCGAACCCTAGCTGGTTGTTTAGATCAAAGTTCACTGCCAGCTGACTACCGATGCGATCATAGGTGGTGCGGAACCCGGCGCGAAGTACTGCTTTGCCTTCGCGACCGATCATTTTGCCCCAGAAGTTATCCGGCAGATCAGGAGACCACGCGACGGCGAACACCGGTGCGAAGTTGTTCCAGTCCTGCTTATAAAAACCGGGCCTACCATTCGCCTTGCCCGAGAGATCGACAAAGATCGGATCGTTAAACGGTATCCCGGCGTCAGCGCTTCTCTTGCGTTGTTCAAAGTAGCCGCCGAGAGAAGTTGTCGGTTGGCTTTGAAAACCATTGACTTCATATACCGGCGTCGAAGTACCCCAGCGCACACCATAAGTCAATGTAAGGTTCGAACGCATTCTCCATTGGTCCTGCAAGTAGACTTCGTACTCTTGTGTGGCGAAAGTACGGTCCGCCGAAGTTCCCGCAGGTAACAATTTGCCATCCGCGTCGTAAGCAAAGTTAGCGGTGTATTGGGAGAAGCGCCCGATTACCGCCGAGAGCGCATTACGAAGTGGTGTCAATGAACTGCTTGCCACGTCCGGAAAGATCGCCGAGCCTGATGCATCCGCTCCCGCGCTCGTGAGCACGGCTGACGACGCGTTGTAGCCTGACGGATTAGTTGTCAGAGTGTCGAAAGCGTTTTGAAACGATTGTCGCGTGTTCTTGATGAGACGAATGTTCCCGCCAAACTGAAACGTATGATTGTCTTTGACGAAAGTTACGTCATCAACAAAGTTGTGGACCGGAGTTACGCGAGTCAGAGCTGGCGTTAAGACCGGATTGAAGATGAAACGAAACTGAATGTTGTTGGCAGTCTGATCTCCCTGCCGGGTGAACGCCGCGCGCGTCAGCCCATAGGTGAACCTGTTAATCAGACTGTTCGAGATGGTCCATGAATGACCAAGCCCGAAGCCTTTCGGGTGATACCAGATCGAGGGCGCCGGTTGGTCGGGGAAAGTCGGAAGTTGCCCGATGTTGTCTTCCTGGTAGTTTCCTCTAACGAACAACGTTTGACGGTCCGTCAGGTTGAAGTCGAACTTCAAAGCATAAGTGTCGTAGGTTGTTGGGGTCGCCGCGTTGAAACGATAACCACCAGTATTGATGCCGTCGCCGACAGTCGTGTCGTTGGCAACGTAACGCTTGGCTTTGTCGGCCAGGTAATTAGTGGCTACTGAATTAACACCCGGCGTAACTCCGTTTGCCGCCAGATAGGCGGCATTGATTTTCGCGGCATCTAAACATCGGAAACCACTTGGGGTACCAGCAGGACATGACGGGTCACTTGCACCGCTTGCCGTCCTGTAACGAATGATTCCCTGCGCCATGTGCGGTAGCGGCACTATCTGCAAACCTCCGCTGGAGGTCGCTTCACGAAATCCTTCGTATGCAAAGAAAAAGAAAGCCCGGTCCTTTATGACTGGACCACCCAACGAGCCTCCAAAGAAGTTTCGTAGTAGTGGCGGACGGGGAATCTTGGGAGCCCCCGCTAAAGCTGTGCCGCTGAGTACCTGCGGATCATTAGCAGCAAACACTCCGGCCTTGTTATTAAAGAAGTCGTTCGCAGTGGTCACTGTATTTCGATGGTATTCGAACAGCGAACCATGAAAGTCGTTTGAGCCGGACTTGGTTACAAGTGAAACCTGTGCGCCCGACGAACGGCCGGTGTCGGCGTTCGGATTAGTTGTTACGACGCGAAACTCCTGAACGGAATCTCGCATCACACGCAGGACACTTGAGAATGCCTGGTTGGTGACTACGTCGAGACCAGACTGCTGTTCGTTCACGTCAATGCCATCGAGCGTTATATTTGCCTGGTCCGATCTACCACCGTTCACAAAACCAGTTCGAGTCACACCGGGTTGGAGTGAAAGCAAACCAACGACGTTTCCTGCATTGAGCGGGAGCTCCGTAATGCGGCGAGATTCAAAAGTGTTGCCGATCGTAGCGTCTGAAGTATTGATCGGAGCATCCCCTCCCGCCACAACGCTGACAGTTTCGGAGATGTTACCGACTTCCATTTGGACATCAAATGTTGAGGGAGTGTCGATCAACGCATGGATGTCAGTGACCGATGCTTTCTTAAAGCCTTGTGCCTCCACGTCCATCCGGTAGTCTCCCGGCGGCAGCGCAGTGAAGACGTAATTACCATTCTCGTTAGTTACCTGCGTACGACTAAAATTCTTCTGAGCATTCGACAGTGTTACATTTGCGCCTGATACAGCCCGACCCTGCAGGTCGGTTACTGTACCGCGCAGTGAGGACGAACCTGCCTGGGCCAACGCAGTACTGACCACTAAAAATAAAAGAGACAACGCGGAGAAAAGCAGAAGTCCCTTTCTGATCAAGGAGCCAAAGTTTTTCATTGAGACCTCCGATGAAACAGGGTTTCTTCTCGACTGGGGAGTACGAGTTTTTGGATCGATTTAACTGTCTTGGAATGGATCGAATTGAGGCGGAAGGTGTAGCTTGAATCAGCCTTCAATATCCAATGGGCTGTCTTGCAGAAAGCATTCCAGAAAAACGATGGACGAATATTCAAACGTGAGATCGAATTTTCCGAACGATTGCAGTTCGAGTTTTTGTAAACCTGTTGAGGTTACTCGGATCTTCCTTTAGGTTTTCGGATGAGGAGCAAATCTCTGGAGAATTCGGAGCCTGTTGGACCATCTTGCTATTTGATGAGGATGGTCCAACAGCGAACCAATTTTTCGTACGGCGGGAACGTGTCCTTCGCTAGAGCACTTCAATTACTTAGATGGTCAACCAAAATTTCAGATAATCGAGACATCAATAAGTAGGCCGGATTGTCCACGGACCACATAATTTCGGGCATGTCATCGCATGAAATTGCCATCGCGATCTTGCCTTTCTTTGTGTAAATAATCCCGACGGCGCTGCGCAGTCTATCGAGTGCTCCATATTTGCTCGCCATGGGTAAATCCCACAAGTCGCGTCCAATCGCATAGCGAGCCTGCTCATTCTTCATCAAGTCGATCATCTCTTTCGAAGCGTCTTTACTGATAATCTCGCCACGGTCCAGCTTTTCAAGGATTTGAACCATTTCTCGGGGCGTGGTCACACCAAGGCCGAACTTCTTGTTCTCAGGATCTTTGCCGGCCTGGCTGTCACCGCCACTGCCAACCTTTCGCATTATCTTGATCTGCTTGAAACCGAGCGACTCCATCCGCGCATTGACCGCGTCGGTCGTCAAAACATCCAATACAAGATTGGTCGCGGTGTTGTCACTGAGAATCATCATCAGGTTTACGGCGTCACGTAGAGTGAGATGGAGATTGTCGGAAAGTTCGGCGAGGATACCTGAGCCTGACACCTTTTTCTCTTTTGTTAGAACGACTTCGTCGGTCCATTTAGCTTTGCCTTCTGCAACTCTCGCGAAAGCTTCAATCATCACGGCTATCTTGATGGTGCTCGCCGTGCGAACTCGATCGTCACCGTTGAAGTTATAGGTCTCGCCAGTATCGAGGTTTTTAGCATAGAGACTTACTTTGCCTTTAAAAGGAGCAATGGTGGTTTTGATCTGCTCGTCGAGCGTTGGATGTTTTTCAGGTGTTTGAGCGAACGCCGGCGAAAGAGCTAGTAGGAAGATAGTTAATAGAAGAGTTGGTTTCATGGTTTCGAGGTGTTTTAAGGATTGGTCATTGATGTTTACCATCGCAGAGAGACGCAGAGGAGCGCAGCGAGACGCAGAGAGAAGCACATTGTTACTTAATTTAAGCGGCCGGTGGCGATGAGCAGTTCAGCATTTAGGATTGCGGCGCCGGCGGCTCCACGTATTGTGTTATGACTTAGT
The DNA here is from genome assembly GCA_035646955.1 of Pyrinomonadaceae bacterium. Lineage (GTDB taxonomy): Bacteria > Acidobacteriota > Blastocatellia > Pyrinomonadales > Pyrinomonadaceae > PSRF01. Next base: position 7,855 of record DASROI010000146.1, on the reverse strand, counting down.
GTCACAAAGCGATAGTCAAATACACTATCGGGAAAAATCCTACCAACCGTGATACTCATTCCGGCACCAGCATCACGATCCAACTTTGGTTGCGGGCGGTCAGCTTCATCGCGAATAACAATGGGCGCATCAGGTGCCGAGTGCAATTTTAACTCCTGTGGAATCGATCTGAATGACGTCAATGCCGCACGCAACTGCTCCAGCTCTGCGTGCCTCTTCAACTTTATTCTGATTGCTGCCATGTGACCGTCGGCAACATTTACTCGATGACATTGAGCACTCACCGCCATTTCCGCAAAAGTTACTCTCTGGCCCTCTAACTTGCCTAAAATTCTCCTGGTCTCTGTTTCGATCTTTTCCTCTTCACCGCCAATGAAGGGTAAGACGTTATCCAGTATGTCCAGTGAAGCAACGCCGGGATAACCAGCGCCTGAAAGTGCCTGCAATGTAGTGACAATCGCCGCCTCGATACCAAACGCGGCGTGCAACGGTGCTAAGGCCAGAGCCACCATGATTGTCGAACAGTTAGGGTTCGTAACTATATAACCACCCGACGAGTTCCGCTTTTTTTGAACCTCAATCAGTTCAAGGTGCTGATGATTTACTTCCGGGATCAACAAGGGCACGTCTTCATCCATCCTGAAAGCCGACGAGTTGCTGATGACCGGATAGCCTGCTTCCGCAAAACTATTCTCAGTTTCCCGCGCGATGTCGCCGGGAAGACTGGAGAACACCAGGTCACACTCAAGTGGGGGTCTTGGTGGTTGGACCACCATCGACTTGATGTTCGCGGGCATTTCACCCTGGAGCCGCCACGCACAAGCTTCGCCGTAGCGCTTACCCTGCGACCGATCAGATGCAGCAACGGCAGTAATAGTGAATTGGGGATGATTCTCCAGCAACTGAATAAACCTTTGCCCCACCATCCCCGTCGCCCCCAAAATGCCAACTCGATATTTACTCATAGTCATTCTCAATTTGCAGGGGTGGCCCTCCGTGGCCACCCGTGCAATTTTAATTTTGATTGTCGCTCAGTACAGTACCGCGAGCGCAGCGACCGGATGGTGCGCTCAACGTAAAGCCGAGACTCTGATGGTCGGTCCGTTGAGTGTACCATCCGGTCGCTGCGCTCGCGGTACTTTACCAATCCCCCTAAAGCCTCAAGCCCATCTTTATCCGCTTAACACCTTCGGTTAGCGCATCGAAGTCGGCGCAGAAAGAAACACGAAGGAATCCTTCGCTTTCACTACCAAATGCCACGCCAGGCACAGTGATTACTTTTCGCTCGAGGAGTGCGTTCGCAACTTGCACTGATGGACCATACTTGCTGACATCTAACATCGTGTAGAACGCACCGTCTGGCGATACCGCTCGCAGCTGCAACTCATTCTCGAACAAAGAGAGGAGATGTTGGCGCCGTTTTCCAAAGGTCACACGAAAACTGGCTTTAGCCAATTCCGCTTCCGCAGACCACGCTGCCAAAGCAGCCTTTTGAGAAACCGTCGAGGCACACGTCGTAACATAGCCGTGTAAGATTAGCGCCGTTCTGATCACTTCCGCATCACCACAGATCCAGCCCAGCCGCCAGCCCGTCATACTCAGTGATTTTGAGACGCCACTGATGACAATAGTTCGCTCATAAAAGGTTGAAGCAGATTCGGGGCGTTCAGTTCCATAGTAGAGATCACGATAGATCTCATCACTAATCAAATAGGCACCGTGATCTTTCAAGGCCTCGGCAATCGAACTCAAATCTTCACGGGTGAGGACTCGTCCTGTCGGATTTGAAGGGCTGATACAAACGACCACCTTGGTTTGAGGGGTCAAAGCGCGTTTGAATTCGCTCACATCAAACACGAACTCTTTCGCCGCAGGCATTTTGTAATATGCCACGCTACCGCCCGCCATCTTCACAATCGTCGGGTAGGCCACGAATCCTGGATTTGGCAGTAATACCTCATCGCCTTCATCAACCAGAGATAACAGGGCCAGGTACAGCGCTTCCTGCGAACCGGCGGTAACGATTACACGCTCAGGATTGTTGTCGAGGTACGGATAGTCGCCAGCGATTTTCTGACGCAGGGCGGGCAGACCCGCATGCGATGTATAACCATTCTGCTCTTCGACAATCACCTTAACCGCTGCCTGACGGATGACGTCCGGAGTTGGCAGATCGGGTTCTCCAAGACCAAGGTTCAAACTGCCAGGTTTTGCCCGGTCGAAGACCTGTCGGATAACGCTCTTTTCGATTCCCTGAAGTCTCTTTGGCGGAAGGAACTCACTCAACGGAGATAGTCCTCCAATTGCACAGACGCTTCAGTCTTTGCATCACGATATTTCACAATCACAGCAGCGTAGAGCGATAGCCCCCATTTCTTTCCGTACTCATTTTCAACCGCACGCGAACCCGGCACAACCACGGCGCCGGCGGGAATTTCCAGCGGCGAGTCAATCTTGCGTTGATAGATCTTTCCTTCAACAAGATCGTAAACCGGGGTTGCTCCCGTTAGTAATGTTCCGGCGGCAAGGACAGCTCTTTCACGCACAATCGTGCCTTCGTATACTCCGCAACCTCCGCCAACCAAAACGTCGTCTTCGATAATTACCGGCACAGCTCCAACCGGTTCCAACACACCTCCAATTTGAGCCGCAGCCGACAGATGAACTCTTTTTCCAATCTGGGCGCACGAACCAACGAGAGCATGACTGTCGATCATTGTTCCCTCGTCAACGTAGGCTCCGGCGTTAACAAACATTGGCGGCATACAAACTACTCCGGGGGCAAGATATGCTCCATCCCGAACGCTCGAGCCGCCGGGCACAATTCGCACGTTTTCTTCAATCGACGTTGGTCGAGTCGGATATGTGTCCTTGTCGTAGAAAGTCAGGCTCCGCGCCGCGGACATATCCGACAGGACTCCCATGCGAAAGCCAAGAAGGATGCCTTGCTTGACCCACCTGTTGACGGTCCACTTTCCATCAACGGTTCGTTCGGCAGCTCGAACTTCACCCCGGTTGAGCGCAGCCTTGAACTCCTCAAAGAGTGTTCGATCTTCAGAACCGAACTCTTTTCCGGGACGCGCGGCGAGGCTTTCGATTTGTTCACGCAGTGGCATGTGACGTTTCCTTGAGCACTCCCAATTCAACCAGTATCTCTTTTAAGCGTTCGCGCGTCTTTGCTTGCACCGGTACGAGCGGCAGCCGTAGATTCTCATTCAACAGGCCAAGCATACTCATGGCTGCCTTAACTGGACCAGGACTCGATTCGATAAAGTTGGCCTCCATCAACGGTAATAAACGATAATGCAGACGCCGCGCCTCATCCCAGTCACCCGCAAGGGCAAGGTCCACTAGTTGCGACATCAGCCCAGGTATTTCGTTTGAAGCTACCGAGATCAACCCCTCTCCTCCCAGAGCAATTATCGCCAGCGTCATTGAATCGTCGCCAGAAATCACGTGAAAACCGTCCGGCTTGCCATTGATGATTTCCATTATTTGCGACAGATTGCCGGATGCTTCTTTAACAGCCACGATATTTTCCACATCACGAGCCAATCTAATCGTTGTTTGTGCGGCTATGTTTGAAGACGTGCGGCCCGGTACATTGTAGATAACTACTGGAAGCTTCGGTACGGACCGAGCAATCGCCTTGAAATGCGCGTACAGTCCTTCCTGGGTGGGCTTGTTGTAATAAGGAGCAACTGAGAGTATCGCATCGGCGCCAAATGATTCAGCCAGCTGCGAGTACTGAATTGCTGTTGCGGTCGAGTTACTTCCAGTTCCCGCAATTACTTTTGCCCGACCACGCGCCGCTTCGATCGTGTGGCGAATAACCAGTTGATCCTCTTCGTCGGACATCGTAGCGCTCTCGCCCGTCGTACCGCACGGAACAAGGAGGCGAATACCGTTGTTGATTTGATGATCGATCAATTCTCGCAAACACTCTTCATCAATAGCTCCGGTTTCAGTGAAAGGAGTTACGAGAGCCGTTGCGCAACCACGCAACCAAGTTGTTTCCATTGTCATGATTCAACCTCCTAACAATTAGTTTATTGACGAGCCACTCAGGATCTCGTCGATCACCTGATCGAACTCAAACATTCCAGTCTTACCGATAATCCAATGAGCAGCGAGTAACGAACCCGCGGCGAACCCCTGGCGTGAACGAGCAGTGTGAGTGAGCAGGATCTGGTCCGGCTCAGAGTCAAAACCGACGCGATGAGTTCCCGGTATCCATCCCGCCCTGGTGGACGTTGTTGGGACCTCAGTCTGCAACGCTTCGGACATAATCCCCTGCAAGCGAATGGCAGTACCTGAAGGCGCGTCTCGCTTGCGCGCATGATGCGCTTCTTCGATAAAGGCCGAGTATCCTTCAACTGCGCTGAAAAGTTCAGCCGCATGTTGAACTATCCGGTAAAAGAGATTTACGCCGATGGAAAAATTTGCACCGTAAACCAGCGCCCCGTTTGTCTTTGCTACTGCCTGCCGAATCTGATTCTCAGAGGATTTCCATCCCGTGGTTCCCTGGACCAGTGGAATGCCGGCTTGCATGCACGCTTCGACGCTAACCGGTACCGCCTCAGCTACAGAAAAATCGATGGCTACATCATGTCCAAAGAGCTTGTCAGGGAATGTTGCCAACGCGTCTTCTGAAGTCAGGATGGTGCCAATCTCGTCGCCTGACTTTCTCGCCTGAGCGGCAACGAGTTGGCCCATCGCACCAAATCCGATTAATGCTATTTTCATTGGTTGATTCTCAGACCGCTTTCTGCGGTTTTACCCGTGCAGGTGTAGATCAGTACCGATTCGCGGTATCGTCGGGTGAGTCTCGAGCTGATGCGACTTGACGATCACTTGGGCCTCACCCGACGATACCGCGAATCGGTACTGACCTGTTCCACTTAGACGTCATCGACAATCCAACAGCGCTGGCAACATTTACGTAGAGATCGATCGCCTTCAATAGTTCCTGCTTCGAAACCTTTTCGTGCTCGGTGTGGGCCACGAGAATGGAACCTGGTCCAATTAGTAATGGTTTTCCCCAATTCGAAAGATAGGGAATGTCAGTTGTGAAGCGCACGAGGCACTCTTCAAAGCCAGGCAAGGAAAACAATCGCACCGGATCATGGGCCGACGCAAACTCGATTTGTGCTCGATCACCCACCGTTTCACGCACCAGTGCTTTCGTGCTCTCGTTATCTGTCGCCAGACGTATCTGCAATTCTGCTCGTGCAGCATCTGCGATTACATTTGGTCGAGTACCACCGGAAACAACACCGATGTTGCAAGTTGTCTCGCCGAAGAAATTATCACTCGGCCACTCCAGATTTCTAAGATCAACCAACACCTCGATCAATTTATTGATCGCAGAATCACCTGCTTCAGGATACGCAGAATGTGCGGCTCGACCTTCAGAGGTAAGTATCACACGCATCGATCCCTTAGTTCCGACGGCAACCAGGTTGTCAGTAGGCTCGCCGTTAACAAGGAATTCGCATTGACTCGCCATTGGATGTTTATTCGCGAGTTGTGCGCCGGTACTCGCCAGCTCTTCATCGACGGTGAAGAGAAATCCAAGGTCATCTTTACCATCCCGTCGTAACCTCTCAGCCGCAAATATCTGGCTTGCGATAATGCCTTTTGCGTCGCACGCTCCCCGACCGTAGATGTATTCGCTGTCCTCGCTCGAAGGAATGAATGGTGGAACCGTATCAAGGTGAGTTGAAAAGACCACTCGCGCCGGACTCGACGTAGTTGCCAAAATGTTGAAACGATCTGGTGTCACCTCTTGCTTCTCAACACGATAGCCCAACGAGTCGAGATACGCTGCCAGGAAGAGACCAACAGCCTCCTCGTCGCCTGTCAGAGAGGGAATGTCGATTAGTTTCCGGGTGAGTTCAATTACATCCATCATCAAACAGCCGACACGGCCTTCTCCTTGAAAAATTCATGATGTAGCCGGCCGACCGCTTCCTGCACCCGTCCTTCTGCTACCGCAAAAGTAAAATTTATACTTGAAGCGCCTTGGGAAATTAGCGAAACCGGTATATCGCTGATCGCGTTAAAAAGTTTTGCAGCAATGCCTGATGTCTCTTTTAAACCTTCGCCGACTACACAGATGATTGCCTGTCCCCGGTCTATGCGAACCGTTCCCAATGTTTCTAATTCAGAAACGATCGCAGGTAAAGAGCTGTCATCATCAAGCGAAAGAGACACACTCACTTCAGAGGTTGTAACAACATCAACTACGGTCCGGTGTCGATCGAAGATTTCAAACAGTGCCCGCAGAAAACCATAAGCGCCAAGCATTCGGGCAGACGTTACTTGCACCGTGGTGACCCCTGACTTATGCGCGATGGCTTTGATTGTGCGTGGTGATGTTGTGGTCTGGGCACAGACCAAGGTACCACCTTCGCCTGGTGCGCATGAATTACAGATCCGCACTGGTATCGAATCCTCAATCGCGGGCTGAATTGTCTTTGGATGAAGCACTTTTGCGCCGAAGTAGGCGAGTTCAGCGGCTTCGGCATAAGAAAGGCGCTCAACGGTGTGTGCTTCGGGAACAGCGCGAGGATCAGCGGTTAGCACTCCAGTTACGTCAGTCCAGATTTGAATTTCATCGACCCGAAGTGCCGCGCCGATTATTGCTGCCGAATAATCAGAACCTCCGCGCCCCAAAGTTGTGGTTCGGCCGTCAGCGTTAGCGGCAATGAAGCCACCCAAAACAGGAACAGAGCCATGGTCCAGAACCGGCAGAACTTTGGCGCGTGTGCGTTCAAATGTTTCCGGCATCAAGGGCAATGCGCAGGTGTAGTCATCATTGGTAACAATACACTCCCGCGCATCGACCTGTGCTGAATTGATTCCAGCGTCGTTCAAGACTGCTGCGAGTAAAGTACTTGAAAGTATTTCGCCCCACGAAACAATAGCATCATGCAGTTCGGGCCGCAGAGAAGGATACTCGGCGGAGAGTTTTAATAGACCGTTGATTGATGTTGCGGCCCGGTCAACTTCCAGGGCGAATACTTCAGCGCGCTCTGGCGAAAGACCTTCCTCAGCCGTCGACTTGTGACGCGCAAAAGTTGGTTCGAGTGATTTGATTGCTTCAGTCACCTGGCCGTGTGAAGCAATGATGGTGCTGGTCACAAGCGAATCGGTGATTCCGGACATCGCGGAAACAACAACAACGGGCCGCGCAGTCAGAAAGGATCCGACGATGGTAGACACGTTTTTTAAGGCAGCAACATCGGCAACAGACGTTCCGCCAAATTTCATAATGGTCGTCATAAGCAAAAAAGGCCGGTCGCGATGAACACGACCGACCCTGCAATAGAATTCGTACTGACGCATCATCAATAAGAATGATGTCGCCGTTTGAAACTGATGTGCCGGTAGCGCTCCACCTCGACCAAGGTGACAGTCTCACGGATTTAGCCGTGATAACCAACTCGCCATTTTACGAATGTTGATGGTGAGCTTCGGCGACCAACCCCTTTCAAGAACTTCGGTACTTCGAACCTGAATGTTATCGATGTTATCGATCCAACATTCTGAAGATCTTTACTCTTGGAGGTCGCGCCTCTACTTTTGTTTTTAAAGATCAGCGAAATTTGATGGCACAAGTTAACACAACTTGCGAAGTTGTCAATAATGTATTTGGCTACTCTGCATCTCAGCGTAGCATACGAACAACTTCTTGTTTTTCTGACGATGCTTTACGGCAGAGCATCTTCCCAGAGCAGTTGGACCTATCGCCTAGGTCATCAGTACCGAAGCGCGGTAGCGTCGGGTGAGCGTTGGGTGACGTCCAGTAGCTAATACTCGAGGCTCACCCGACGCTACCGCGCTTCGGTAC